>CAUQZY010000032.1:0-17943 GCA_963522395.1 uncultured Streptococcus sp. | reverse complement strand
CGCCTGATTGGGCGACTCTATTTTTTATAGGGAGATTATTATGAAAAAGTTTTAGGAGTTTAAGTTAAGGTCTTCTTAACTTATGAACTTAGTATACACTTCCTAGCTTAAAGTTTCCTTAAGTATTTTTAAAAATCAAATTTTTCCATTTCTCCTGCCAATTTTTCTTGGATAATCGTGTTTGATAGAGAGCCATTCGGTCTTCATTCTCTAAAAAATGAGGAGTTGGACGAACTTGAAAATTCAAAATATCCTCCAAACCATAAGGTGCATAGAGTTCAAAATCTGATTCTTCATTCAAGCGCAGTCCAACAGCCGTACATCGTTCTGGATACTTACTCATAGCATCACAAGAGCTGCTATAGGGAGCAGTATGAGGGCTGTGCTGGTGCATATAGACTTGATTTTTCAATTCCCACTGGTACTGAGGAAAATCCTCTCGCAGTTTTTTCTCTAGGGACAAGGTTTCCTCATAAGAAATATCTGGATCAAAGAAAATCACATCTACATCTGTTTCATAGTCAAAAGGAGATTTGTCTGACAAGAGATTCCAGATGAAATTTCTGACAGAACCTGCTGCCAACCAGGAGTCTTTTAAGCCAAGATCTCGAATGATAGTCAGAATAGCCATCATATCTGGATTTTTTCTAAAAGCCTCTAGAATTTCTTGCTTATTTTTCATTGTACTCATACCCCAAATGCTCATATGCCTTAGCAGTCGCCACCCGTCCAGACCGTGTCCGCATGATAAAACCTTTTTGAATCAAGTAGGGCTCATACATGTCTTCAACGGTCTCACGCTCTTCTGCTATGTTAACAGAAAGAGTTCCTAGACCAACAGGACCACCACCGTACATCTCAATCATGGTCCGAAGGATTTTCTGGTCCACATAGTCCAGACCTTCATGGTCAACATCCAGCATGGTCAAAGCTTTATCGGTAATAACATCATCGATAACCCCATTCCCCATTATCTGGGCAAAATCGCGCACACGCTTAAGGAGACGATTGGCAATACGAGGGGTTCCACGACTACGTAGGGCCAACTCAGATGCTGCCTCATGAGTGATTTCCATCTCAAAAATATCTGCCGTCCGCTCGACAATTTCCGTCAAATCAGCATGGGCATAATACTCCATATGACCTGTAATCCCAAAACGTGCCCGTAAAGGATTGGAAAGCATGCCAGCCCGAGTCGTCGCACCAATTAAGGTAAAAGGTGGCAACTCCAAATGAACACTACGACTGCCTTCACCAGCCCCAATCATGATATCAATGTAGAAGTCCTCCATAGCACTATAAAGCACCTCTTCCACTGACATGGGCAAGCGATGAATCTCATCAATAAAAAGGACATCCCCAGGCTCTAAGTCATTCAAAATCGCTACCAGATCACCAGCTTTTTCAATGACTGGACCAGAAGTCTGCTTAAGATTTACGCCCAGTTCATTGGCGATAACAAAAGCCATGGTCGTTTTCCCCAGACCTGGAGGTCCAAACAAGAGGACATGATCCAGCGCTTCATCCCGCATTTTGGCAGCTTCGATAAAGATCTGGAGCTGATCCTTGACCTTATCCTGACCGATATATTCACGTAAATACTGAGGACGGAGCGTGCGCTCTACTAACTCCTCATCCCCCATTATCTCATTATCTAAAATTCTACTCATGTTTCCATTATATCAAAAAACCAAGCCACAAACAAAAAAGGCACCTGATTGGGTGCCTCCCGAGTTTAGCACTTATGTGGTATAATATTCTACGGCACTTCTACACCGCCTACGAAAGGAGGTGAGATAGCCTATGATGGATACAATACTTAAAACTATCATCGGACCAATTGTGGTCGGTGTCGTTCTTCGGATAGTCGATAAATGGCTAAACAAGGACAAATAGTGTCAAAAAGACCCCAAGCTTATTTGGTCGTGAGCTTGGGGTCTTTTCTAGCCTATGATATAGACACAATACTTAATTCCCTTTTATTATCCCACAGTTCACACATTTTGTCAAAGGTTTACATTCTAATCTACTCAGCTTCTCCAACTTTAGAATCTGTCCAATAAAGTTTATAAGATTAAGTAAAAGTTATCGGAAAATGATGTTTAAAATAGTCCCCAAAAGCCTGAAATAGAGCCAAAAAACTCCACCTGATTGGGTGACTCCTGAGTTTAGCACTTATGTGGTATAATATTATACGGCACTTCTACACCGCCTACGAAAGGAGGTGAGATAGCCCATGATGGAATTAGTACTCAAAACTATCATCGGACCAATTGTGGTCGGTGTCGTTCTTCGATTAGTCGATAAATGGCTAAACAAGGACAAATAGTGTCAAAAAGACCCCAAGCTTATTTGGTCGTGAGCTTGGGGTCTTTTCTAGCCTATGATATAGAACTAGTACTCAATTCCTTTTTATTATCCCATAGTTCACAAAATTTGTCAAAGGTTTATATCCTCATCCATTCAGCTTCTCCAACTTTAGAATCTGTCCAATAAAGTTTATAATATTGAGAGAAAGTTACCGAAAAATGATTTTTAGAATAGTCCCCAAAAGCCTGAAATAGAGCCAAAAAACTCCACCTGATTGGGTGGAGTTAAGGGAGATTATTATGAAAAAGAAAAGTTTAGGATTTTATTAAATAAAGTTAGGAGGTCTTTATTTAATAACTATATGATACAAGACGAAGCTTAAAACTAGCTTAACTTTTCTCATATTTTACTATTTTACAAAAAAATTCTATCATCATCACCTACCCACGAAAAAAGCCACCTGATTGGGTGACTTCATTAGGAGATTATGATGAAAAAAAGTTTTAGGATTTCATTAAATAAAGTTAGGAGGTCTTTATTTAATGACTATATAATACTAGACCATCCTTAAATTTTGCTTAATAAAAAACAAGTTTTATTATTTTTCTCGATTCAACCAAGTCATTCCTATACAATTATAAGTGGATAAGATTTCAAAGCCCATAGAACGATAGAAGCCAAAGGTTCTTTCTGTCTGTTCTGTTACCAGCTGGACTTGATAGGCATCTTTGTAATCCTCTAAAGCCTCTTTCATCAAGGCACTACCAATCCCTTGGCGCTGATAGCTAGGCAAAACAATCAAATCCTGTACAAAAACTGACGAAAATCCATCTCCAACCAAACGAATCAAGCCCACCACAGCATCGCCATCAAGCGCCAGATAAATTACTAATGAATGAGACAAGGCCTGCTCCAGCATCTGAGGTTGATTTGTATAATTTGTCCAACCGACAGCCTGATAGAGATGCAAAACATCCTCGAGCTTAACAATTTCTTGCTTTCTAACGCTAATCATATCATCACCTATTAGAGTTCTCTCAAGCTCTCGTACTGCCGTCCATTTTTATCAAAGTTTTCAGGACGCAACCATGTTTCCAAACGAGATTTGACTTGAGGCCAGTCCTTATCAATCATAGACAACCAATCCGTATCCCTTGTACGTCCCTTATAAACCACTGCCTGACGGAAGGTTCCTTCATAGACAAAGCCCAAACGTTCCGCAGCTCGTCTGGATGGCAGGTTAAAAGCATCGCATTTCCACTCATAGCGACGATAATTCAGCTCTTCAAAGACATAGCGAGCCAAGAGGTACTGGGCTTCGGTTCCAATCCGTGTCCCCCTGAGCTCTGGAGAAAAAGTGACAGCTCCCACTTCTATTGCTCGGTTATTCTGGTCAATGCGCATGAGAGAAAAAGTTCCCAAAGTCTTACCAGTTGCCTTGTCTATGATTGCATAGTAAAAACGATCCTTACGAGCCAACATCTGATTTAAAAGGGTAACCAGCTCCTCCATATCTACCACTGGCTCCTGAAAAAGGTAGGTCCACATCTCCTGAGGCGTATCAGGGCCATAAACAGCTAGCAAATCCCTCGCATGTTTTTCTACCGAGAGAGCCTCTATCCGAGCATAACGCCCTTCTAAGAAATCAATAGAAGGCAGTTTACCTGGTGTATAACCTTCCATTGACTCACCAATCATCTGACCATATTCATTTACTGGCATCTTTCTTCTCCTTGTTTTACGCTGAAAATACTATATCACAAATTGTTCTCTTTGGAAACTAGCACTGTCTTAAAACTTCATCCTCAACACTATATTAGTGACCCGTTTTCTGTCTTTTATCCTCTAAGGCTTGATTAATTCGTTGGGTGAGTTTATGAGTTTGCCAGATTTGATACAACCATATCAATCCATAAATTAACAAGAAAAAGAACCAAAGCAAGGGACTCCACAAGGCTGAACTCCAGCCAAAAAATAGAGAGGTCAATACTAAAATAGTAGCTGTCACTAATAAATGAACTCCTACACGTATACTAAAAGCAAGAAACTCTAGCTTTTCAAGTATTAAAGTCAATACCCCCATAATTCCACCCATTAAAAAAAGAGCTAGAATATTTTTTGCCATTGGTGCAGGATAGGTAATACCTGGATAAAACTGAGTCAACACCATCATACTCAAATAAAAGAAGGAAGCCGTACGCATTCCCGATACAAAATAATCAATTAATCGTTTCATGATTTTCTCCTATAAACCTAGATAATTCATTAAGGACTTAACGTATTTCCGACTCACACTAGATTTGATGCCCCGAGTCATTTTAGCCATCATGTTCCCTGAAAAACTATCTGATAACGATTCTAAGTGGTCAATGTTTATAATTGAATGGCGTGATATCTGTATAAAGTTACGCCGATTAATCCGATTCTGAAAGTTTGTCAATGTTTCCTTAGTTTTATAAATCCCATCTACCGTATAAATGGTTAATAAATTCTTGTCAATATCAGCTAGAATAAGATCCTCAATCTTCACCATGACCAGATAATCATCCGTTCGAATAGGAATGGTCACCTGATTGGTCGTTGAAAATTGTTCTAAATACTCCATGATTTCCCTTGCTTGGTCAGTTAACTGAGCTGCCTGAATTACAATCTGTGGGTCCTTTTCGGAAAACTCTGTCTTCATTTCAAAACGAATCTTCATTTTCTCTCCAATATACTTTTATTTTCTCTTGCTAAATACTTTAACAAATAAAAGCCAAAGAAGAATAGCGACGAGACTGATAATAACCACTATAAAGTATGTCTCTTCCTTTGTCAATAGTTCTTGCCAGTTGATTTGGATTCCCATTTTTTCTTGAAATTCCTTTAACAATCTGCTATTTCCTGTAAATGCGGTCTCTAATGGTTCTTTCATTAAAATTTGTCGATAAAGAGAAGCAATATAAGTTGCAGGGGTACACTTCATGATAATCTGTGCAAAATCAGGTAAAACTCCAATAGGGACATAAGTTCCTACTAAAAATCCAGAAGCAGTTCCCACTATAGTTGCCAGTTTGCCAAGACTATCTACAGATTGAAAACGATAAATCAAGAGAATATTTATCAAACTTGAAAGTAGACTACTTAACAACATAATCAAAGTAATTTCCAGTAAATGACTGATAACTGGACTTTCTTTAAAATAAAGCCCCATAACAGCAAACATAAACACCTGCATGACAAAAGAGATGGCAATACTACTGATTAGATAGGACACCTGTAAACCCCAGATACCTAAATCTGTCAAGAAGAGATCTTGATCCACTTGATTTTCACGATCCTGTACCATTTGTGTAAGAGCCGTAAAACTGGTTGTAATCCCAGTCACAGCCAAGGTCCCACCCATCAGCCAGTTATTTAAAAGGTTCGTATTATCAGGGAGTTGGGACCAAGCATCCGTCAAGTTCTTCTGCAAAAAAATGATATAAAGGAGGAAGGAAATCAATGCCCCCAATAATGAGAAAAATACTCCTGAACGATTACGAAAATATAAGATAAAATTCCGTTTCAATAAAGCTAACATTAGCGAACCTCTCTTCCTGTAAGTGCAATAAAGGCATCATCCATGGTACCTGGACGAAACTCAAAAGAATCAATTTCTTCTCGTACTTTTGCCAAATATTCAATGGCTTCCTGTGACGTCCTTGGATAAAAAAGATATTCCAACTCATTTTCTTCCTTTACTGTCATTCCAGTCTGTAACAACTTTTCTAAATCCTTCATTTCTTTAAAACGAATTTTTAGGATATTAGATGCATACTGACTTTTAATAGCCGTCGCAGAACCTTGCGCAATCACTTTCCCATGATCAACGATATAAATCTGATCCGCTTCATCCGCTTCATCCAGATAATGAGTCGTTAAGATAATAGTCATCCCTTCATCCTTTTGTAGTCGAGACAGTAAATCCCAAATGGCTTTGCGAGTCTGAATATCTAGACCTGTCGTTGGTTCATCTAAGAAAAGAATATCTGGCTGTGAAAGAAGAGCACGCGCAATATCAACCCTACGTTTTTGCCCACCTGACAAAGTCCCATATAGTTGCTTCTGGAAAGCAGTCAAACCCAGTTGATGGATCAAATCATCCACACGACTTGCTGCAATCTCCTTATACTGTTGAGCACGAATCGTAAGATTTTCCCTAACCGTCAACATCTCATCCAGTACACTAGCTTGAAAAACAACTCCGATTTTCGTATTTGGCGCATATCGAATCTGACCTTTTGTCGGCTTTTTCAAACCGATTAACATGGAAATGGTGGTTGATTTTCCTGCACCATTGGGACCCAAAATAGCATTAAAACTCCCTTTTTCAAACTCTAACTGAATATCGTCAACAGCCATATGATCGCCGTACCGTTTAGTCAAATGTTTAGCTTGTAAAATCATATTTAGTTCCTCCTCTTTACCTCACCAGTTTAACAAAAAGTATGAAAGAAAAATCGACTTTTGAGATAAGTGGTTAAAATGAGATGTTAAGTGGTGAGATGATGGAAACAGAATTATATTTTTCATTCAAAAAATCCTCCAGATTCTACTCTGAAGGATTCCTATCTTATTTCACAACAATGTTAACTAATTTATTCGGTACACTAATCACTTTCACGATTTCCTTACCGTCAATTTCTGCTTTGACTTTTTCATCAGCTAGAGCAATTTCTTGCAATTCTTCGCGTGACAAGTCTTTAGCGACCATGAGTTTGGCACGAACTTTTCCTTTGATTTGGACAACGATTTCGATTTCGTCTTCAACCAATTTACTTTCGTCCCATGTTGGCCAAGCTACATAAGAGATAGATTCTCCTGTTGCTGCAAGAGTTTGCCAAAGTTCTTCTGCCAAGTGAGGTGCAAATGGGGCGATCATTTGGATAAAGCCTTTGGCGTAGTCTACATAAAGTTTGTCTTCCTTGTTGGCAGCGTTGACAAAGACCATAAGTTGGGCAATGGCAGTGTTGAATTTGAGGGATTCGATTTGCTCAGTAACAGCTTTAACCGTTTCATTATAAACCTTGTCGAGAGAGCCATTGTTTTCTGCAACAATTTCCTTGCTTGTAATCAAACGGTAAACACGGTCAAGGAACTTACGGCTTCCTTCCAGACCTTCTTCTGACCAAGCAATCGAAGCATCAAGTGGTCCCATAAACATTTCATAAACACGAAGGGTATCGGCACCATATTGCTCCACCACGTCGTCTGGATTAACAACGTTCTTGAGCGATTTAGACATCTTGGCTGGCGCTTGCTCCAACTCTTCCCCTGTTTCCATATGGAAGAAGGAACCGTCACGTTTTTCAACCTTATCAGTTGCCACAAGAGCTCCACGGTGGTCACGATAGCTTGTTCCCAAAATCATTCCTTGGTTAAAGAGTTTTTGGAATGGTTCTTTCGTCGGAACAACACCGAGGTCATAGAGGAATTTGTGCCAGAAACGAGCGTAGAGCAAGTGAAGAACAGCATGCTCTGCCCCACCCACGTAGATATCTACTGGCAACCATTGTTTGAGAAGATCCTCATCGGCCAATTTCTCAGTATTGTGTGGGTCAATATAGCGGAGGTAGTACCAGCTTGAACCTGCCCATTGTGGCATGGTATTGGTTTCACGACGACCTTTAACACCATCTTCACGAGTCACTTCAAGCCAATCTGTCAAGTTAGCTAGTGGACTTTCCCCTGTACCTGAAGGGCGGATGTCCTTGGTTACTGGCAAGACAAGTGGCAATTCACTTTCAGGAACAGCTGTTGAAGTTCCATCTTCCCAATGAATGATAGGAATTGGCTCACCCCAGTAACGTTGACGGCTAAAGAGCCAGTCGCGGAGACGGTAGGTAACCTTCTCTTTACCACAGCTTTTTTCTTCCAACCAAGCCACAATCTTGGCAATAGCATCTTCTTTGTTGAGTCCATCTAGGAAATCTGAATTAACATGAAGGCCATCTTCTGTGTAGGCAGCTTCTTCAACATTTCCACCTTCAAGTACTTCGACGATTGGAAGGTCAAATTGTTTAGCAAATTCCCAGTCACGTTGGTCGTGGGCAGGAACAGCCATTACCGCACCTGTTCCATAACTAGCAAGAACATAGTCGGCAATCCAGATTGGAATTTCCTTACCATTGACAGGGTTGATGGCATAAGCACCAGTCCAAACCCCTGTTTTTTCTTTGGCAAGATCTGTACGAGCCAAGTCAGACTTAAGGCTAGCTTGGTGTTTATAGTCTGCTACAGCTTCTGCTTGCTCTGAACTTGTGATAGCGTCTACTAATTCATGTTCAGGAGCCAAGACAGTGAAAGTCGCACCGAAAAGAGTATCAGGACGAGTAGTAAAGACTGTAAATTCCTTGTCTGTTCCTTTTACTTTAAAAGTTACATTAGCACCAGTGGATTTCCCAATCCAGTTGCGTTGCATGTCCTTGATAGACTCTGGCCAATCAAGTTCATCTAAGTCATTGAGCAAGCGCTCTGCGTAAGCCGTGATTTTGAGCATCCATTGGCGCATTGGTTTGCGGACAACTGGATAGCCTCCACGCTCAGAAGTTCCGTCAGGAAGCACTTCTTCATTGGCAATGGCAGTTCCCAATTCCTCAACCCAGTTTACTGGTACTTCAGCTTCATAGGCCAAGCCTTTTTCGTAAAGCTTGGTGAAAATCCATTGAGTCCACTTGTAGTAGTTTGGATCTGTTGTATTGACTTCACGATCCCAGTCATAAGAAAATCCAAGCGCATTGATTTGGCGTTTGAAGTTAGCAATGTTTTCAGCTGTAAATTCTGCTGGGTCATTACCAGTATCCATAGCATATTGCTCTGCAGGCAAACCAAAAGCATCCCAACCCATTGGGTGAAGGACATTGTAGCCTTGCGCACGTTTGTAACGGCTGAGGATATCGGTCGCCGTATAGCCTTCTGGGTGTCCTACGTGCAGACCCGCTCCAGATGGATAAGGGAACATATCAAGAGCATAAAACTTCGGTTTTGATGCATCTGTTCCTGTCTTAAATGTATGATGTTCTGCCCAGTAGCCCTGCCACTTAGGCTCAATTTCTTTATGATTGTAAAAACTCATGGTCTCTCTCCAATTTTGTGATGTTACTATTATACCATTTTTGAGGGAATTTGAAAGACGAGAAATGTTCTTTTGGTCTTGGATGGTAAAAAAGTTCGAATAGCAAATCCAACTTATTTAGCAGTATAAAAAATTAGCTAGCACTTGAAATTAACTTATATCGATTATTTGTCTCTTCCATCTTTTTCCCCTGGCGCCTTTGACTCATATTCCCCGTTTTAGATTTCTTTAAGGTTTTTATTATATCCTATAGAACTCTGCAAATTATAAATATTAAGCAAATTGTAGAGTGAAAACGTTCGTAAAAAAAGGAGATTCTTATGAAAAAACTACTATTCTTTCTCTCTTGTGGATGGATATTTCTTACTTTATCTGGATGTTCTTCAACAACAGATTCGGAAACTAACACTGAGACAGATTCGGATAATGCTTTGGTTATCTACTCGCCTAACCCTGAAGACCTTATCGAAGAGACAATCCCTGCCTTCGAAGAAAAATATGGTATTAAGGTTGATTTAGTACAAGCCAGCACTGGTGAATTGTTCAAAAAAGCTGAGGCCGAAAAAGAATCCCCTGTAGCCGATGTCATTTTCGGAGGCTCCTACGCCCTCTTCTCTTCTAACGAAAAACTTTTTGAACCTTATATTTCTCAAGAGAACGACCAGATAATCCCTGAATATCAAAATAAAACAGGATTCTACACACCTTATACACTGGATGTCAGTGTTATCATTGCCAATTCAGCTCTTACAAAAGATATTAAAATTGAAGGCTACAATGATCTACTCAATCCTAAATTAAAAGGAAAAATTGCTACTGCTGATCCAAGTAATGCTTCTAGTGCCTTTGCACAACTAACAAACATGCTTGTAGACCAAGGTGGATACGAAAATGAACAAGCTTGGACCTATGTGAAAAATCTATTTACCCTAGTAGATGGAAAAATTGCATCTAGCTCTTCAAATGTTTACAAAGCTGTCGCCGATGGAGAAATGGCTGTAGGACTCACCTATGAAGATCCTGCCTTAAAACTCTTAAACGACGGAGTTGATGTAAAAGTTATTTATCCAAAAGAAGGAACCGTCTTTTTACCTGGTAACGCAGCTATCGTCAAAAATGCCAAACACATGGAAAACGCTAAGAAATTTATCGATTTCCTCCTTTCTCAAGAAATCCAAGATAAGCTAGGAACTGAAACAACAATCAGACCCATTCGTAAAAATGCTAAAACCAATAAAAATATGAAGGCTATGACAGAAATCAAGATTGCCACCGAAGATTCAGATTATGTCATTAAAAATAAATCCACTATTCTTAAAAAGTACAATGACATTTTTACAGATATCCAATCTAAACAGTAAAAGAGGTTCACTATGAGTGAGATCAAAATTATTAACGCCAAAAAAATCTACCACGATGTCCCTGTTATTGATAATTTGAACATTACAATTCCAAAAGGAAGTCTCTTTACCCTTCTTGGACCTTCAGGATGTGGGAAAACGACTCTTCTTCGCATGATTGCAGGTTTCAACAGTATCGAAGGCGGAGAATTTTACTTCGATGATACAAAAATCAATAATATGGAACCCAGCAAACGCAATATCGGGATGGTGTTCCAAAACTACGCTATTTTCCCACATTTGACTGTCCGAGATAATGTTGCTTTTGGTCTCAAGCAAAAGAAGGTTCCAAAAGAAGAATTGATTCAACAGACCAACAAGTATCTTGAACTCATGCAAATTGCTCAATATGCGGATCGGAAGCCCGATAAACTTAGTGGTGGACAACAACAACGTGTCGCCTTGGCACGCGCCTTAGCTGTTAATCCAAGTGTTCTCCTCATGGACGAGCCACTTAGTAACCTAGATGCCAAACTTCGCTTGGATATGCGTCAAGCCATTCGAGAAATCCAACACGAAGTGGGAATTACAACTGTTTATGTGACCCACGACCAAGAAGAAGCTATGGCTATTTCAGACCAAATTGCTGTTATGAAAGACGGAGTGATCCAACAAATCGGCCGACCAAAAGAACTCTATCATAAACCAGCTAATGAGTTTGTAGCAACCTTTATCGGACGCACAAATATCATCCCTGCCAATCTCGAAAAACGGAGCGACGGCGCTTATATCGTCTTTTCAGATGGCTATGCCCTTCGAATGCCAGCCCTTGATCAGGCTGAGGAACAAGCTATTCATGTAAGCATTCGTCCTGAAGAGTTTATCAAAGATGAATCTGGAGATATTGAAGGAACTATTAGCGATAGCGTCTATCTTGGACTGAATACTGAATATTTCATCGAGACAGGCTTTGCCTTAAAAATTCAAGTTAGCGAAGAATCAACTTTTGAAGAAGATCTACAAAAAGGCGATCGTATTCGTCTACGAATCAATACTCAAAAATTAAACGTCTTTTCTGCAGATGGTTCTCAAAACCTGATAAAAGGAGTCAACCATGGAACGTAAAAAACTAAATATTTGGACAGCCTCCTCTTTCTTCATCTTTCTTACCTATCTTGTCTTTCTCGTTTATCCTATCGTTACCGTGCTCAAGCAAGCACTCATACATGAAGGACAATTCTCACTAGCTAATTTTGTCACTTTCTTTAGTAAAGCCTACTACTCTGAGACACTCGTCAATAGTTTCAAGGTTTCCATTACCGCTACTGTCACTTCCTTAGTCGTAGGAACCTTATTAGCTTACCTCTTTTCCATGTATGATTTCAAGGGAAAGAAATTTCTACAAATATTGATTATCATTGCTTCCATGTCAGCTCCTTTCGTAGGAGCCTACTCCTGGATTCTTTTGCTGGGACGAAATGGGGTCATCACTAAATTCCTGACAAATACCCTTCATCTTCCAGCTATCGATATTTATGGATTCAAAGGAATTGTACTTGTCTTTACACTGCAACTATTCCCATTGGTATTTCTATACGTTGCTGGGACAATGAAAAGTATTGACAATTCTCTACTTGAAGCCGCTGAAAGCATGGGGTCCTTCGGATTTAAGCGTATCGTAACGGTTGTTTTACCTCTCCTAGTTCCAACCTTACTAGCAGCTGCCCTGCTTGTATTTATGAGAGCATTCTCAGACTTTGGAACACCGATGTTAATTGGTGAAGGATATCGGACTTTCCCAGTCTTAATTTATACCCAATTTATTAGCGAGGTTGGAGGAAATTCTGCTTTTGCATCTGCTTTAGCAGTTATGGCGATTATCATTGCCTTGGCAATTTTCCTTATCCAAAAATACATTTCAAATCGCTATAGTTTCAGTATGAATTCGCTCCATCCAATTGAGCCTAAAAAAACTACAAAAGGAAAAATGGTTGCCATTTATGCAACAGTCTACGGAATTATCTTGTTCTCTGTTCTACCTCAAGTCTACTTGATTTATACTTCTTTCCTAAAAACATCAGGTATGGTATTTGTCAAAGGTTATTCTCTAAACAGTTACAAGGTAGCTTTCAATCGTATGGGATCTGCTATTTTCAATACCATTCGTATCCCTTTGATTGCCTTAGTTCTAGTTGTCCTATTCGCAACATTTATCTCCTACCTAGCTGTTAGAAAACGGAATTTGTTTACAAACTTAATTGACAGCCTCAGTATGGTACCTTATATTGTACCAGGAACCGTTCTAGGGATTGCCTTCATTTCTTCCTTCAATACTGGTCTATTTGGAAGTGGATTTCTTATGATTACAGGGACAGCTTTCATCTTGATCATGTCCCTATCTGTCAGAAGATTGCCTTATACTATTCGCTCATCTGTTGCTAGCTTGCAACAAATAGCACCAAGTATTGAAGAAGCTGCTGAAAGCTTAGGAAGTAGCCGTCTCAATACCTTTGCCAAGATTACAACTCCAATGATGCTATCTGGTATTATTTCTGGAGCCATCCTATCTTGGGTCACAATGATTTCAGAACTCTCTACTTCTATCCTCCTCTACAATGTCAAAACAAGAACAATGACTGTAGCCATTTATACAGAGGTTCTCAGAGGAAATTACGGTGTAGCCGCAGCCTTGTCAACTATCCTGACTGTTCTAACAGTAGGTTCCTTGCTCTTGTTTATGAAAATCTCTAAAAGCAACAGCATTACACTTTAGTTTTCCCCATCAAAAACAGCCGAAAGAATTCTCGGCTGTTTTTTCTTATCTTGATATTCTTATCAAATTCCTAGCTCATGGCAAGCAAGTCTAGACTGATTAAATAGAGGCTTCCTCCATCTTCTCACGTCCTAGTTCTCGATAACTACGGTCGCCGACAACTTCTACGCTAAACTGGCCGTCCTCATATTCAAGAATTGTCACGCTACCATTATCGAGACCATGCGGATGCATACCATTGATCAGATAAACAATGGTTCCAACGGTCATTCCGTGGCTCACGACAAGGGCATTGCCCCCACCTTGTTCTTCCATTTCCTTGGCAATCGCTTCAAAGCCTTCCTTGATTCGGCCACTGAGTTTTTCCCAGCCTTCAGCCCAACCAGCTGTATCGACCTCTACCAAGCCCTCAGCCAGTTCAGCATAAGACAATTGGTGAACGTGGTCCACATTAAAGATACGAGGAATAATACCCATGAAAAGATCACCATCATAAGCTCCGTCAAAGCTACCAAAACACCATTCTCTGATACGCTTGTCCATGCGATAAGGGATTTTCCCCTGCAAGCCAAGTTCATCAAGGATAATTCCCATTGTCTGAATGGTGCGGCCAGAATCACTCGAATAAGCGCGCTCAAACTGCAAACCAGATTCTCGCAAACCGATTCCTAATTCTTGAATCCCTCGCTCACCTTCAGCTGTTAAAGGAGTATCGCTCCAACCTTGCGCGCGACCAATCGTGTTAAACATAGTCTTGCCATGACGTACCAAATACAATCGTACTTTTACCATTTTCCGTCCTCCGTTTGCTTCTATTATATCATGGATGATAAAACAAAAGCCACCCAGACAGGCGACTTTTGCAGGAGATTATTATGAAAAAGTTTAGGAGTTCTATTAAATAAAGATATTAGATGAAAATCAAATTCAAACTAAATCAGTATTATCTGTTTCAAATAATATTAGGAGGTCTTTATTTAATGATTATAGTATACATATCCAACCTTAAATAGAACTTAAAAAATTATACCCATTCACCTTTTTCGTTTACTTTATAGCCGTTAATGGTCATATTTTTTGCTAATTTTCCATCAGCTAACAAGTAATACCACTTATCTCCATCCTTAATCCATTGGTTACGAGCGTACTTGCCATCTTGGTTCAGATAATACCAGCTATCATACTGAGAATCAAATACCCACTCACTCTTAGCCATGTAACCGCCACGTTTTAGGTAATATTCTCCCTGCCAAGCTTTCTCCACATAACTACCAGTTGAATCTACATAAAACCAGCTCTTATAATCTTCATCATAAATCCATTCACTCGCAGCCATTGAAGCATCTGCTTTTAGATAATAACGACCTACCCAACGATTTCTTACAAGGTTACCCGAAAGGTCATTATAGTACCATTTGCCAGACTCTTTAAACCACTTACTTGCTTGATAATCTTTCTTAGTCTCTCCATTAGCAGTAACGGTAGCTTGAGATGAGGTTGAAACTGAGGATGAAGTCCCAGTAGAAACTGCTTGAATAGCCTCTTCTTTTGTCACCTTAGGCTTAGCTTTTCCTTGATAAACATCTTCGATACGCTTAGTAAAGACAGATAACTCTTCAGGGGATAGCATATTAACAATATCGTTTCCATTATCAGGAATATAACCAACAGAGTGTGTTCCAATTTGTTCTAATCCCTCTTCTAATATATCCTCAACATTATTCAATAAAGCGAGTTTATCAGATTTAGAAAGAGAATCATCACTACTAATCGCTGTTTTCTCAATAAAAGCAACCGCTTTAATTTCTCTAATATTTTTCTCTCTAGGAAGTACGATATAGATACGAAAATCATTTGATGCAACAGGAACCAAGGTTTTTAAATATTGATTTACTGTCATATTTCCATCTCTATCACCCTCAGGATAATATTGTTTAAAATCAATTGGGGATTCAATACTTTTTAACACATTTTCTTTTTCTCTTGCTGTATAATATTGGTTTTCCTTTATTTTAGGAATTAGTTTTTCCTTTTTCTTTAATATAATTAGCTCTAGAGCCTCTCTTTTAATTCTATAACTAGAATCAAAATTTGTGTTAATACGGTAACTCATAGAATCATGCAATCTATTTACAGCACCTTGAAAATCCTTTGAAGTCTCTAATGCTTCTTTTTCCACTCCTTCTATCTCTTCTAAAAAAGATTGGTATTCTTTATTAAGTCTTTCTATAGCATTATTCTTAATTGTTTTTATATCATCCTGAGAAAAAGAAAGGATGCTCCAGTCTACTTGATCCGCTTCATTTAATAATTTTTCTTTATTCTTACTTAAAAACTCTTTATAAGATTTCTTAGCTTGCTCTACTTCATTTTTAAAAAATTCTAAAGTTACCTGAGTTACAGTTTCATAGCTTTCTTCTTGCGCAGAAACTACTTGATTGGCGAAAGTTGGGACTAGTAAAGTCGACAGTCCTAAAGCTACTAAAGCATGTTTCATTTCTTTTTTCATCAATTTCTCCTATTTTCTTAATTTTTAAAACTATGAATTGGTGCTGGGATTTGTCCTCCACGAGAGATGAAATCAACAGACGAAGCCCCATTGACCTTCATAACGGGTGCAGTTCCTAATAGGCCACCAAACTCAATCATATCGCCTTCTTTTCCTTTTGGAATGATGCGAACAGCCGTTGTCTTCATGTTAATGACACCAATTGCAGCCTCATCTGCAATCATGGCGGCAATGGTTTCAGCAGGCGTATCCTCTGGGATGGCAATCATATCCAAACCAACGGAACAGATAGCCGTCATAGCTTCTAGTTTTTCCAAATTAAGAGAGCCATTTTGCACTGCAGCAATCATTCCTTCATCCTCTGAAACAGGGATAAAGGCACCAGACAAACCACCAACTTGGTTGCAGGCCATAACTCCACCCTTCTTAACTTGGTCGTTCAAGAGAGCCAAGGCAGCCGTCGTTCCATGCGTACCAACTGTCTCCAGCCCCATTTCCTCAAGGACACGTGCTACAGAATCTCCAACAGCAGGTGTTGGTGCCAAACTCAAGTCTACAATACCAAACTCCACATCCAGTCTCTCACTAGCCATCTGACCAACCAATTGACCGATACGAGTAATTTTAAAGGCAGTCTTCTTGACCGTTTCGGCTACTACATCAAAACTCTCTCCACGAACTTTTTCCAAGGCACGCTTGACCACACCAGGACCAGAAACCCCGACATTGACGATAACATCTGCTTCCCCAACACCATGAAAGGCACCCGCCATAAATGGATTGTCCTCAACAGCATTAGCGAATACAACCAACTTGGCTGCCCCCATATCAGATAGAGTTGCCGTTTCCTTGATAACTCGTCCCATATCTGCTACAGCCGTCATATTGATACCAGACTTGGTTGAGCCGATATTGACTGACGAGCAGACCTTATCCGTTTCAGCCAAAGCACGAGGAATAGAATTGATGAGAATCTCATCTCCCTTTTGATACCCTTTTTGTACCAAGGCAGAGAAACCACCAATAAAGTCCACACCAATCTCTTTCGCAGCCTTATCAAGAGCTTTTGCCAAAACTACATAGTCTGTTGCATCTGTCGCTGCCCCAATCAGAGAAATAGGAGTCACCGATACACGCTTATTAACGATTGGAATTCCCAACTCAGCCGCAATTTCATCACCAACAGCCACTAAATTAGCCGCCTTGGTCGTAATCTTTTGATAAATTTTCTCCGCAGCACGATTGATATCTGGATCGATACAGTCCAAAAGGGAAATCCCCATAGTAATAGTTCTGATATCGAAGTTTTGCTCCTCAATCATGGCGATGGTTTCAGTAACTTGTCTAATATCCATGTGCACCTCCTAGATATTATACATAGCTTCGAAAATCGCTGCACTCTGAATATTGATTTTTACATTCAAAGTTTGCCCAAAAGCTTCAAATTCATTACGAAGATAAGTGAAATCTTGCTTTTCATCACTAGAGACGACAGCCATCATCGTGAAATATTCATCCAAAACAGTTTGAGAGATATCATCAATATTCAAACCCAATTCTGCAATTTTACCAGAAACACCTGCAACAATTCCAGATTTATCTTTACCAACAACAGTTATAATCGCTTTCATAAGCAAACTCCAATTCTTCTTAAAATAAGAAACCTGAACATTAAACAGGATTCTTTTCAAATAGTATAGCATAATTCTAACTAAAATACTCAAAAACGCCTGCTTACGAAGTTGTTCTTAAACAAAAAACAATTTCGTAAACAAGCGTCTACTATCCCAACTTATGATGAGTGTTCCCGCTAGGACCGAAATCCTAGCGGTAGACCAGAGCTAGACTAAGAGCACAAGACTCCATCATCATAACACTCAACAAAATTGATGATTTTATACTAATTCGATGATCG
>CAUQZY010000031.1:0-18571 GCA_963522395.1 uncultured Streptococcus sp. | reverse complement strand
TTCTCCTGTTTCTTTTTGAGTCTCTTTCATTATACCACAAACTAGCCACCCTGACTAGTTTGTTTTACGCTTTCAAGGATGGAATAGACAGCAAAAAGAACCCTGCTTTTCTGCAAAAGAGGGCTCCTTACTGAGTTTATACTCAATGAAAATCAAAGAGCAAACTAGGAAGCTAGCCGCAGGTTGCTCAAAGCATCGCTTTGAGGTTGCAGATAAAGCTGACACAGTTTGAAGAGATTTTCGAAGAGTATTAATTTCATATTTCTGCCTATACATTTGTACCTAATAAAAGACCGAGACACCACATCTCAGCCTTTTTCTTTATCCCAAAACCAATTCATCACTAACTAGACTTTGGCCACTATTTTTCTGGAAGAGATGCATGAGTTCTTCAACTGTCAGATGCTTTTTCTCCTCTCCCTTGACATCCACCACTATCTTACCCTGATAGAGCATAATGAGACGATTGCCGTACTCAATCGCATGGTTCATATCGTGGGTAATCATTAAAGTCGTCAACTGATGGTGTTCCACAATCTTTTGCGTCAAATCCATCACCATTTGACTAGTTTTCGGGTCAAGTGCCGCAGTATGTTCATCCAAAAGCAAAAGTTTGGGTTTCACCAGAGCTGCCATGACTAGGGTCAAGGCCTGTCTTTGTCCTCCTGAGAGGTATTGAGTATCCACTTTCAAGCGGTTTTCAAGGCCAATATTCAACTCTTTCAAGGCTTCTTGGAACTGGATTCTATCCTTCTCCTTCACTCCCCAACCAAGCCCTCTCTTCTGCCCGCGTCTCAAGGCAATAGCCATATTCTCCTCAATCGTCAAACGAGAAGCTGTTCCCATCTTAGGATCTTGAAAAACACGGGCTATATCCTTGGCTCTCTTTCTTACACTCAGATTTTTAATGGATTTCCCTGCCAATAAAAGGTCTCCTTCGTCCACCGATAGATTGCCAGCCAAGATATTCATCAAAGTGGATTTCCCTGCTCCATTTCCACCAATCACAGAGATAAAATCTCCCTCTTCAACCTCTAAATCTAATCCTTTGAGGACATGGTTCTCATTGACCGTCCCTGCTTCAAATGTTTTGTGAATATTTTCAAGTGTTAACAAACTTGCCATAACTTTCTCCTCCTATTCATTTCTCAATTTCAGACCACGAATCTTTAATCTCTTTTGCAATTCTGGTGCAAATAAAACTAAGGCTAGCAAGATTGCATTAAAGAGACGAACCAGGTTTTGATCTAGATTTGGAATTTCATAGATATTTAAAATAATCAAACGGTAAACAATAGCACCGATTCCGATGGATAACAAGCGGCCTCCAATGGTCAAGTCGTGTATCAAAACTTCCGCAATAATGACTGCACTCAAACCAACAACGATAGTTCCTGTCCCAGAAGTTACATCCGAAAATCCATCATTTTGAGCAAACAAGGAACCACATAAGGCAATCAAACCGTTTGAAATCATGTAACCAACAATCTTCATGGTGTCTACATTGACCCCATTGGCCTCACTCATCGGAATATTGTCCCCAGTCGAACGCAAGACCAAGCCAATCTCTGTTTTCATCAAAAGAGTCAAGACCAAACAAACAAGTAAGAGACAGGCCAAGCTGAGTGAGAAAACAGCTTCTTCATTTGTCAGTCCCAAGCTCGCCAACTGTTTAAAGACAGTTGAAGAATCTCCCAAGGAAAGATTGGGCACGCTTCCCATGATTTTAATATTGATTGAATAGAGCCCTGTCAAGGTCACAATACCTGTCAAGAGAGCTGGGATTTTCATCTTGGTGTGGAGCATTCCTGATACCAGACCTGCTACCATACCTGCAAACAAAGCAAGTAAGGTCGCAATCCAAGGATTGGTCCCTGCCTGTATCTGTGATACAACGACAGCCGCCCCCAGTGGAAAGGCTCCCTCAGCAGTCATATCCGCAATATCCAAAATACGGAAAGTCAAGTAGACTCCAATAGCCATAATCGACCATAGCAAACCTTCTGATAAACTAGATAATACAAAATTCATCTTAAACCTCCTTATTCCTTGCCTTCTAACTTACTAATATCAATTCCTAGTGCAGCTGCCAATTCTTGATTAGTATGCAATTCCAGTTTTTCAGGCAACTCAACTGCTATATTTTCTGGCTTCTCACCTTTTAAAACACGAATCAGCATGCGAGCTGTCTGACTTCCCAATTCTTCATAATTGGTTCCGTAGTTATACAAGCCACCAACAGCAACCATTTCTGTTGAACCACCAAATACTGGAACCTTGTGTTTAATAGAAACCTGCTTGACTGTTTCCATGGTTGATGAAATGATATTATCCGTTGGTACAAAAACCATATCCACCTCTGCCATCAAGCTTTCTGCAGCCGCCTTGACGTTGTTACTGTCCAAGATTGTTTTTTCAACAACGGTAAAGCCTTTTTCTTCCAGAAGACGCTTAGCTTCATCCTTTTGGACAACTGAGTTTGGCTCGCTCTGAGTATAGAGGATTCCAATCGTTTTAGCTTTTGGCAACACTTTCTTTATCAAATTGATTTGGGTTGAAATGGCATCTGATGACTGATCGCTTGTCCCAGTTACATTGCCCCCAGGATGTTCTCTTGACTCAACCAACTTGGCACTGACAGGATCTGTTACCGCTGAAAAGATAACCGATGTCGTTTGCGTTGTATTGGCCAAGCTCTGAGCAGAAGGCGTTGCGATAGCTAGAACGACATCACTAGATTCTGCTAGTTGCTGGGAAATCGTTTTAAGATTTCGTTGTTCTCCCTGGGCATTTTGCAAATCAATCTCGATATTTTTCCCCTCAACATATCCTTGCTTGGCCAGCTCATCCACAAAACCTTCTCTAGTAGCATCTAAGGACTGGTGGGTAATAAACTGCGAAATACCGATACGAAAAACATCTTTTTTCTTATCTGCCTTCAACTGATGCAAACTGATCAGAGAGGTCAAGAGGATCCCCACTACCAAGAGGGGTGCTAGTAATTTTCGAACAACTTTCATAATGAAACTCCTTCTCAGAAAAGATAATACTCAATGAAAATCAAAGAGCAAACTAGGAAACTAGCCGCAGGCTGTACTTGAGTACGGCAAGGCGACGTTGACGTGGTTTGAATTTGATTTTCGAAGAGTATAAAACAAAAAACCGCCTAGATAATACCTAAACGGATGCTTGAAATAATCTAACAAGTTATAACTTTGCTAGTCCATTTAGATATTCATCTATATGGACCACAATCAAAAATCTTAGCCACATAGATACAAACAAATTGCTTGAATTGTTTGCATCCATGGTGACATGTCTACAAACACTATCTAAAGTAGCTAAAGTAAAAGTTTTGATTCATCGTTACAGCTTGTCTCTTATTCATTTCTTTTTCTGCTTTCTTTTTTGATGTTTCCTATCTTACCACCTTTTTCATTAGCTGTCAAGAATATTTCAGAATTTTTTAAAATTTTTCGAAAATTCTTTCAGAACGCTTTCAAAAGTTTTTCAAATCAGTCCAACAAAAAAGGTTTATAATTTCCATAAAAGTTGACATGGAAATTATAAAACCATTATTAGTTTAATCCTTGTTGATAACGTGCCAATTCGGCTTGGTTCGCCCAAACATAGTGACCTGGACGGATTTCTACCATAGATGGTTTATCAGTCTCATAGTCGTGTTGACTTGGGTCATAAACCTTCAAAACCTTCTTGCGTTCCAAGATTGGATCTGGGATTGGTACCGCTGAAAGCAAGGCCTGAGTATATGGGTGAATTGGATTGTTAAACAATTCTTCTGTTTCTGCAACCTCTACAATAACACCCTTATAAATAACTGCGATACGGTCTGAAATAAAGCGAACGACCGACAAATCATGGGCGATAAAGAGATAGGTCAAACCGAGCTCTTTTTGGAATTTTTTGAGCAAGTTCAAGACTTGGGCACGAACAGAAACGTCCAAGGCTGAAATTGGCTCATCTGCAATAACAAAGTCTGGTTGCATGACCAAGGCACGGGCAATACCGATACGTTGACGTTGACCACCTGAGAACTCATGAGGGTAACGAGTCAAGTGCTCAGCAAGAAGACCTACTTCACGGATAATATTTTGTACTTTCTCTTTACGTTCTTCTTCATCCTTGAACAGATGATGATTGTAAAGACCTTCAGAAATAATATAATCAACAGTCGCACGTTCATTCAAACTTGCAGCAGGGTCTTGGAAAATCATCTGGATACGACGAATCAATTCCGCAGCCTGTTCACGCGATTTCTTACCATTAATCTTTTGACCTTCAAAAATGATATCTCCATTACTTGTATCATTTAGACCGATGATAGCACGACCAATAGTTGTTTTCCCACTACCTGACTCACCAACAAGCGAGAAAGTTTCTCCCTTGTTGATAAAGAAGTTAGCATTTTTAACCGCGACAAACTTCTTACTTCCTTCTCCGAAGGAAATTTCTAAATCTTTGATTTCTACTAATTTTTCAGACATTTCCTTCCTCCTAGTCTGCCAGATGGGCAAATCCCATTTTTTCACGAATCTTATCGTGGAGATTTGCAATCACAGCTGGTTTTTCTACTTTTGGAGCATCCTCGTGAAGTAGCCAAGTTTTAGCCCAATGTGTCTCTGATACTGAGAATTGAGGAGCTTTTTGCTCGAAGTCAATCTGCATTGCATAGTCAGAACGCAAGGCAAAGGCATCCCCTTTCAGGTCAGTATAAAGTGACGGAGGTGTTCCTGGGATTGAGTAAAGATCCCCTTTATCATCAGCAAGCTGAGGCAAGCTAGACAAGAGACTCCATGTATATGGATGACGAGGGTCATAGAAGACTTCCTCAACAGTTCCATATTCAACGATTTCTCCTGCATACATAACCGCTACCTTATCCGCAATACTTGCTACCACACCAAGGTCGTGGGTGATAAAGATTGTTGTGAAATGGTACTCGTTTTGCAAAGATTTCAGCAAATCAATAATCTGTGCTTGGATAGTCACATCCAAGGCAGTTGTTGGCTCATCACAGATCAAGACATCAGGTCGGCAGGCAAGGGCAATCGCAATAACGATACGTTGACGCATTCCTCCAGAATATTGGAATGGGTATTCATCAAAACGTCTATCTGCATCTGGAATCCCAACCTTATTCATGTAGTCAATCGCTAATTCTTTTGCTTCTTTAGCTGTTTTGCCTTGGTGTTTTACAATAACTTCTGTAATCTGACTACCAATTGTTTTAATTGGGTCCAAACTAGTCATTGGGTCCTGGAAGATAGTCGCAATCTTAGCACCACGAATTTGTTCCCAATCTTTGTGAGAAGATAGAGCTGTCAAATCTTGACCACGGTAGTCAATACTACCTTGAGCAATGCGACCATTTTCTTCAAGCATACCTGTGAAAGTCTTTGTCAAAACAGATTTTCCTGATCCTGACTCACCTACCAAGGCTAATACTTCTCCTTCAACTAATTCAAGGGAAACACCGCGAATGGCTGTCAATACTTTGTCACGAACGTCAAATTCCACGACAATATCGCGAGCAGTCAAAATTACATTTTTTTCTTTTGTCATTTCTACTCCTATCTATGTGTACGTGGATCACTAGCATCCGCTAAGTTTTGACCAACTACGAAAAGGGACAAGGATACCAAGACAAGAGTTGTCAATGGAATCCAGAACAAGTAAGCATTGGTTGTTACGTTTTGTGAATAATCTGAAATCAAACGACCCAAACTTGGCACTGTAATCGGTAATCCAAGACCAAAGAATGACAAGAAGGCTTCGTATGAGATAAAGCTTGGAAGCATTTGAGTCATGGTTGTCACAATAACAGATACCAATTGTGGCATGATGTTTTTGGCAACAATCTTCAAGGTTGGTGTTCCCAAAGTACGTGACGCCAGGTTGTATTCCAAATCACGATAACGCAAGATTTGCACACGGATCATGAAGGCAATCCCAATCCATGTCGTCACACTCATGGCAAAAATCAGATTCCAGAATCCAGCTCCGATTGAGTAAGTCAAGACAATGACAATCAAAAGAGATGGAATGTTTGAGATGACATTATAAACTTCCATCATCACACGGTCAACTGATTTTGAAATACCCCAAATACCACCGACAAAGACACCGATAACCAAGTTAATCACTGTCGCAATCACAGAAATGAGGATAGAGTTACGAGCTCCGAACCAAACACCGTCAAAGAGAGATTTACCGTTACTGTCAGTACCGAACCAATGCTCAGCATTTGGCTTGATATAACGAGCACTAAAGTCGTTTACCTTGCTGACATCATTAAAATCAAACTTAGAAAACATTGGGTAGATGAAACTCATCAAAATGATAGCTACCAAGATTCCCAACATAACTACAGTTGATTTCTTCTTCATAAATTGTCTAAACACTGAACCCCAGTATGAATAAGCTGGCGCATCAATGGCTTCAGAGGCAAAATCGTCACGTTTTACAAACTGAAATTTTTCTTTATCGATTGTAGACATTATTTGCCTCCTTTCTCAGTCAATTTAATACGTGGGTCAATAATAGTCATCCAAATATCTCCCAAAAGAAGTGAGAAGATAGAAATACATGTAAAGATGAAGACAAGACCTACGACCATAGAGTTATTAGATGCTTTTACAGAGTCAATCAACATTTTACCCATACCTGGGAAGGCGAAGACTGTTTCAGTAAGGGTTGCACCACCGATAACCCCGATAACAGCACCAGGAATTCCTGAAACCAGCGGAACCATGGCATTTTTAAAGATGTGTTTATTTGAAATTTCTTTTTCAGACAAACCTTTGGCACGAGCAAAACGTACAAAGTCTTGCGACTGCAAGTCAATCATGTAACGACGAATCCAAATAGCTGTACCAGGAGCACCCAATAAACCAAGGATAACTGCTGGTAAAACATACGAACGCCAATCTCCAGCACCCAAGATAGGGAATGAATCTGGCAAGCCAATTGAAGAACCAGCCAAACGGATGATATAAACCAAGGCAATTGTTGGAAGAGCCATCAAGAAGGTCAAAGCCCCTGTTGAGAAGCTATCAATCCAAGTGTTCTTGAAGCGAGCCATAGCTGAACCAAGTGGCACGGCAATCGCATAAGAAATCACCAAACCGATCAATCCTACAACAGCAGAGCTGGCAATCATAGAAGGATATTGGTAGTTGCTTTCAGTTGCAGTATATGGGTCATCTTTCCCATAGTTAGCTACTTCACGTGAATCAGCCTGACTAGGAGACTTGTAGGTTCTTGAGTAAATATTTACAGAAGAAGTTTTCTTACCTGTTGGGAACTGAACTTGGGATGTTTTAGTTTGTCCTTGTCCCTGAGTAATAACCTGTAAAACAGGGCTATTAGCATAGGTTGGATAAGAGTCACCTAAATTAATGTTCACAAAGTTTTGATGTACAAATGGGAACTGACTGTTGAAGTACAAGAGATATTTATGTTTAGTTCCTGAACCAACTAATGACCATCCGATCGCTGGATCGTTTTCAAAACGAAGGTAACGTTTCAAGTCTGGGTTTTCAGGGTCTTGAATTTTATTTGTATGGTCAATGTCAATCAAGTTAGCATAGAAGTGGAAAACACGTTCAAAAATTGGGATTTCACGAGTAGCGTAGAATTGGCCACTTTCAGTAAATTCTCCCAAGGTCCAACCATGGCCGATTTGTTTGATGTATTTTTCATAGATAGCCTTGTTGGTGTCATTAGCTTCAACTGTTACAGAAGCATCCATCTGGCTAGCTTTTTCTTGCAATTCCTTGGTATCGTAGTACTCGATATAGCCCATACGCTCATAAACGGTATTTTCATAGTTATCACGTTTATCAGCAGTTGTCGCAATCTTGTTATAGTTGGTATCCTGTTTGAAAATCAATTTTCGAGGAACCATTGTATAGATAATCGTGTAAGTCAAGGTTGTTACTAAGAAGATAGAAACCAATGACCGCAAAACACGCATAAAAATATATTTTTTCATATCATTTCCTTTAAAAATCCCAAAAGAACCTTCTCCTCATGGAGAGAAAGTTCTATTGAAAATTATTTACTTCACATGACTTGCCAATTCTTTTTGAGCTTTCTCGTTTGACTCAGCCTTTTCTTTCAACCATTTTTCACGAGCTTTTTCATACTCTTCTTTGGTGATTGCTTTTTCACCAACTTCAGTATACTTCAAGTATCCTGCATTTTCACCTTTAAGACCAGCTACAGAATATGAAGAGCTAAATGGTAGAACCTTTGAAACAAATGAAACGGCTGTTTCTTTAGGAGAAGCCATTACTGGAATTGTCAAAGCATTGTCAGTCAACCAAGCTTGTGCTACTGCGTATTTTTCATAACGTTTTTGAACATCTTGGTTTTCGCTGTTTGCGTCATCAAGTAATTTTCCATAGTCAGCTAAACCAAGTTTGCTTACTACTGATGCATCTGTGTTTTGGTCAATACCAAGGTAAAGGCGAGTGCTTCCTCCCTTAAGGACGAACTGATCCAAGAAAGTAGAAGGATCTTGATAGTCAGGGTTCCATCCTAGCAAGGTATGGATATCCCAGTCTTGCTCTTTAGCTGTTGGAGCACTAAATGAAATTGGTAAAGCTTCTGCTTGAGTCATTTGTTGTAAGTCTACAACAACATTATCTGAACCCAATACTTTTTCAATTGATTGTTTCAATGATTGCACACGGTTTACAACCGCTGTTGATTCTTGGATAACCAAGGCATCCAAGTGGATTGGGAATTCAACACCTTCAGCTTGTAGGCTTGATTTAGCTTTAGCAAAGACTTCTTTAGCTTTTTCTTCATTGTAAAGTCCATTTTGAGAATCTGCTAGAGACACGTTTGACCAAGTAGAAGAATTTGTCTTAGCCAAGCTATCTTGTACCAATTCACCAAATGTCTTCTTACCAACTTGAAGATTATAAGGTGCAAACGTATTACGGATGGCTACTGAAGCTCCATCAGTACCATTTGTTTGAGCTGAGTAAGAATTGCGATCGACTGCAAAGTTCAAGGCTTGACGGAATTCCTTGTTTAGCAATGCTTTCTGAGTAGATGTCTTTTGGGCATCACTTGTTTTGGCAGTGTGGTTATAGGTTGTACGGCCATAGTTCAAGCTGACAGTTGCAACACCCGCACCTGGTTCATTAAAGTAAATGTTATCTTTAAAGTCAGCTGCATATTTTTCATATGTAGAACTTGTAGGGAAGATACGAGCCTTGCTATATTGACCATCAGCAAACCCTTTAGCAATCACATCTTGGTCCTTACCATCCCAGAAAGTGAACTTAACATTCTCAATTTTTACATTTTCTTTGTCCCAGTAAGCGTCATTTTTAGCCATCTCGATAGATGATTTAGGAGTTACAGACTTCAAGACAAATGGACCGTTATAAAGAATAGAGTTAGCATCTGTTGGGGCACCAAAACCTTCCCCTTTTGAAGTTAAGAATTCTTCATTAACCGGCATCAAAACACCACTAGTTGTCTTGTCATTCCAGAAAGTTTCTGGCTGGTTCAAGGTATACTCTAGTGTTTGGTCATCAAGCGCTTTTACTCCAACGGTTGAAAAATCGCTTGTTTCACCCTTGATATATGCTTCTAATCCCTTAATAGAAGAGCTAACGATTGAAAGTCCTTTTGATTTTCCATCTACGGCGTGTTTCAAACCAGTAACGAAGTCTTTAGCAGTTACAGGAGCGTACTCTTCTCCCTCTGCAGTTACCCATTTAGCATCCTTACGGATTTTATAGGTATAAGTCAAACCATCTTTTGAAACTGTCCATGATTCAGCGATAGAAGGAACCAGGTTACCATATTTATCATTAGCCAACAAACCATCTACAGCATTTGTTGTGACGAATGATGTTGAATCGATATTGCTGACGATATAATCCAAAGTTTCTGGATCTGTTTGATAAACATATTGGTAATCTTTTGCTAGTTTAGCATTATTTGAACTAGTGTTTGAACACGCAGCTAGAACTCCTGACGCTAATAAGGTAGCTCCCGCTACAGCAAGCACTTGACTTTTTTTCATTTATTTACTCCTCTTATAAATAAAGTATAGGTTTTCATCAATTATATCATAGATTTCAAGAAAAGTAAACGAATTTTCAGAATATTTAGGCTTATTGACACAAAAAATCTGAAAAAGCTATTGACTGAAAATCATTTTCAAGGTATAATAATAAACGTTAAGGCGGTATAGCCAAGTGGTAAGGCACGGCTCTGCAAAAGCTTGATCGTCGGTTCAAATCCGTCTACCGCCTTCTATAACTTGATTTATCAGGTTGCAAATGAACAGAAAGCCCCGTTTGAAGGGCTTTTTTCTTTTTCTTCAGATAATTAGGGATAGATTTAAAGAACTTTTGGTGCAAGTTTGGAGCTGAGTTTTTTCGAAGGCATAATCCTCTTTTGAAATCAACTGAAAAAAGCTTCGTCACGCACGGTGACAAAAGCCTCTAGTTTACTCTGTTTCTTCTTCTATTTCAAGTTCTGTGATCTGGACTTTTACCTTGGTAACACGTCCATTTTTCACCTTATCATTGGTTAGGATAAGCTGTTTGTTTTGGCTGACCAATTCATAGCTGAGTTTCTCAGTCGTTGGAATACTCCCAATTCCTGTCAAATAATAACCAGCGATGGTATCAACGTCATCACTTTCTAGCTCAACATCAAAGTAGCTATTAAAATCATTGAGATTCATGGTACCTTGAACAATGTAAGTATCATCGCCAATCTGATGAACATCTATTGCTGCTTTGTCCGTTTCATCATCGATTTCTCCAACGATTTCCTCTAAGAGATCTTCCAAGGTCACTAAACCAGCCATCCCACCGTATTCATCTAGCAATATTGCCATTTGTCTTTGGGTATTGCGCAATTCTTTTAGCAAGTCATCTACAAAAATGGTTTCAGGAACAAAGAGTGGATCTTGTAAAATTTTCTTCCAAACAATATTATCAAAACCGTCTACAAAGGCTGCCTTAAGAAGACTCTTGGTATGAATAATCCCAATCACGTTATCCTTGTCTCCATCATAGACAGGGATACGAGAATAATTTTGTTTTAAAATACTTTGGATAATGATTTGACTATCATCCTTAATATCAACCATGAAGGCATCCGTTCGAGGAACCATAACTTCTCTGGCCATCAGTTCATCTAGTGAAAAAATCCCCTGTAACATCTCAATTTCGTCAGCATCTAGTGTTTCTTCACTATTTGTCAGCATGTAGGCAATTTCATCACGGGTCATTTTTTCATCAGCATCGTCAAAGGCCACAGGAGTCAAGCGACTCAAAAGATTAGTAGACGCAGACAAGAGCCAAACAAAGGGATTAACTAGTTTTCCCAGCCCAATAATAACTGGCGCTGTACGAATCGCCAAGGCATCTTTTAGATTAAGAGCGATTCTCTTAGGGTACAATTCCCCAAAAACAATGGAAATATAAGTCAAAAATGCTAAAGATAGAAAACTTGCAACGGCATAAGATGTTTCGCCATTTCCAAGCCAAGATGCAATTTCTCGTCCCAGAGTTTCTGCCAAACTCGCCCCTGATAAGATCGTAATCAGGGTAATCCCTACTTGAATGGTTGATAAAAAGTGGTTAGGATTTTCTAGTACCTTCAGCAGACGGATATAGCGTCTATCTCCTTCTTCTGCCTTTTGTTCAACCCGCGCACGGTTAAGTGACACCATGGCCATTTCTGTGGCTGAGAAAAAGGCATTTAACACCGTCAAGATAAACAATAAAACAAATTGTAGCAACAAATTCTGACTACTTGGGTCTTCCATAGTTCTTCTCCTAAAATAGTATCTTATCCTTTATTATATCACAAAATATAGCTCAGTACATATTATTTTTTCTCAGTATCTATTCTAGTTCTACTTAAATTGTCTAAAAAAGAACCCCTACATCCACAAGTGACATAGGAGTTTATCTTATCTTTTACTTAGTAACAGTCACTTCTCCAGTTCGGTAATCCAGTTGAAGTCCCTTTTGAACATTGGGAACTAGAACATTAAATTCCAATTCTCCGTCTGAAGACTTGGCTTCAATCTGTGAAGCTGAAGGAACTAAATCCTCGTTTGAAGCATAATAAAGAGTTACACGGTAACGGACACGCTTGTTTTTATCCAAGGCCTTACGTACCATGCTTTCATAGTAGTTTTGACCAGTCGAATCCTCTGCTTGTGCCTGATTGGCCCAGGCTGTTTGAACAGCAATGTTTTTAGGATTGCTTGTCGAGGCATCAAAACCATCCAAGCCACCGATTAAGGCATAGCCTAACAAGTGACCTCTATCGACCGCATGGGTATAAGCACCCTTTAGATTCTTAACCTGATGCCAGCCTGGAGGAGTCCATGCAGTCGAACCATTCCCCGTTTCTTCACGATTCTTGTACTGGCGAGTTGCCTTAGACAAGAGAGCATTTGCTACGGTTGGCACGGTTTCCTTGCCCACTGTCTTTGTTTTATTATCAGCATAGGGCTTACTTGAAACCTTGGCATCTAGATTTGTTTTATTACCATTGACGATAAAAGCACCTGATCCATTCCACTCCAGACTCCCTTTTATTTGGCTTTTGACTGCGTCTGTTAAGACACTTTCTGCCAATGCTTGACTAGGAGCTTCAGACGCTTGTTTTTTCTGACTAACCTTTGTTTTAGGACTGTTAGCTGTCGACTGCATCTGCTTGATATAATAGCTTCCCGCAGATAAGAGTAATAACACTAGCAGCCCGATTAGTGTCTGTCTTGTTTTTTTATCCATTTTTCTCCTTATCTCTAGAAAAAGACTGGTTCTCCAGCCTAATTCCCTGTAAATTTATGAATCAATTCCTGCCATTTTGCTGGAGACAGGATAGCCCATGGATCTTGACCCTTGCCCAAGATTCCATAGCCTACCATTAAGCCAATTCCTAGGGCTAGAACTCCTAAAAACAGTACCAAAATGACTAAAAGTAAACGCTTGATTACGTAGCTTGATTTCTTATTCATCTTCATCACTTGCCTCAATCCGCTGAATCTTAGCACCTAGCTGCGCCAACTTCTCATGGAAACGGTAGTAACCTCTATCCAAGTGAACCAATTTACCAACTACGGTTTCTCCTTGTGCTACCAAACCTGTCAAAATCAAGGCTGCGCTGGCACGAAGGTCAGTTGAAAGAACTTCTGCTCCCTGCAAAGGTTGTCCACCAACAATACGAGCTGTATCACGGATAATCTCAGAGTGCAAGCCCATGCGGCGCATTTCTTCTAAATGTTGGAAACGATTTTCGAAAACTGTCTCCACCATGGTTGATTCGCCTTTTGCGACGGTCATCAAGGCTGTAAATTGAGCCTGCATATCTGTTGGAAATCCTGGGTGGGGCAAGGTTTTCACATGGACAGCTTTTAAATTTTCTAGTTGAGAGCGAACTCGAATTCCTTCAGTCTCCTCTGTCACTTCTACTCCCATTTCAAGCAATTTGGCAATCAAGGGACGGTTGTGCTCCCAGACAGCGTCTTTAATCAAGACATCACCACCAGTCATGGCAGCAGCTACCATAAAGGTTCCTGCTTCGATACGGTCTTGGACTACATTGTGAGTCGTACCATGAAGTTTCTCAACACCGGTAATGGTAATGGTCTCTGTACCAGCACCCTTAACCTTAGCTCCCATTTCATTGAGGAGAATAGCTAGGTCAACAATCTCAGGCTCACGCGCAGCATTCTCAATCACTGTCACTCCATCAGCTAGAGTCGCTGCCATCATCAAGTTCTGCGTAGCACCAACACTTGGGAAATCCATATAGATATGAGCACCATGTAAGCGGTCAGCCTTTGCTTCGATATAACCAGCTGTCTGGCTAATCTTCGCCCCCATAGCTTCCAGACCTTTCAAATGAAGATCAATTGGGCGACTACCAATCGTACAACCACCTGGCATGGATACCTTGGCATGACCTACACGGGCAAGGATTGGCCCCAAGACAACGATGGATGCGCGCATCTTGCTGACATACTTGTAAGGGGCTTCCTCAGTGATGTCGCCAGTCGCATCAACCTCGACAAGATGAGCTTCCTCATCAAAATTCACCTTGGCATTCAAACCACGAACCACCTGATTCATGGTGAAAACATCTGACAAGATAGGAACATTCTGCAAGACGGTCTTTCCTTCACTTGCTAGAATAGTCGCTGCCAACAAGGGTAAGACTGCATTCTTTGCTCCTTCGATCGTAACACTTCCTACCAGACGATTATCGCCACCTTGAACCACAATTTTTTCCATACTTATTTCCTTTACTCTTGATTTTATAATAATCCTCTAAGCGCTTCTTGCCACAATTGATACAGGCTGATAAAGAAAGAACTCATGATGTAGCCCATTACAATGCTGAAAAAAGCTATCAATAAACGAACTTTTCTTGTATTCTCAGCTGTCACTTTTAAAACCTTTTCCCATCTAACAAGATCCTTTAAAAGGTAAAAACTCACATAAATAAAGAGCATATGACTGCTTAGAGTGAATAATAATTGAACCATTTGACTATTATACCATCTTCTCTGTTTGTGCGCTAGTTTGGAAACTTCACTTAAAAATTAGGGATTGTTTTTCAAGTAATCAATTGCATCTTGTAGGGTTTTAACGGGCACTATTTTCATATCTGTCTTGATTGTTTTAGCTGCTTCTAGGGCTGTTTGGTAGTTGTTTTTCGCATCCGGATGCGCTTTTTGTTCTTCTTCGCTAACAGGATTATCAGGTGCAAAGAAAATAGCGGCACCTTCTCTAGCCGAAGCTACAACTTTCTTATCAATACCTCCAATGTCCCCCACATTACCATCGCGGTCAATGGTTCCTGTACCGGCAACAATGCGACCATTACGAAGACCTGGGTCAGCTATTTGGGTATAGATAGCCAGACTAAACATGAGTCCTGCACTTGGACCGCCAATACCAGCTGTAGAAAAGCGAATTGGGACATCACTGGTCACTTCTGTACGGTCAATCAAGCCGATTCCAATTCCATTTTTGCCATTTTCTAGCGTAATGATTTTTCCTTCTGCAGACTTGGTTTGCCCATCCTCTTCATAGGTGACCTTGACAGAATCTCCTAATTTTTGAGAATTGACGTAATCAATCAAGTCTTTGGAACTGTCGAAGGTCTGATCATTGACTGCTGTGACCGTATCAGAGATGTTGAGAATCCCTTTAAAGGTTGAATTATCTGTCACAGTCAAGACGTAAACCCCAAGGTATTTGAGTTCAATATCCTTACCAGCTGTTTTCAGTCCTTGATACTTGGCCATATTTTGCGATGTCTGCATGTAGAATTGATTGATCCGCATAAATTCAACATCGGAAGAACCGCCTGTAGTCTCCTGGGCACTACGAATATCTGTAAAAGGCGTCAACCACGCATAAATCATATGGGCTAAAGTGGCATGTTGGACACCAACCGTAACGAAGTGATAGGCTCCAGCTTCCTTATCTTCTGTATCATTGACCTTGAGGACTTGGCGAATATCTTCCGAACCACCTGGAACTTCTATATAGTAGGGTAAGGGCACTACAAATGCCAAGAAAGTCACAATTAAGGCTGCAATGACATATAAGGGCCATCTAATCTTTTTTTTCATTTTTTATTTCCTCCAAAATACTCTCAGGAACATAGCAGGTAATATCCTGACCAAACTTCAAAAGTTCTCTAACACCTGATGAACTGATATAGAGATGTTCAGGTCGACTATGTAAATAAATGGTCTCTATATCAGGAGACAGCTGATGGTTGTAGTAATCAAAACTGGCTTCATATTGCAAATCCGACGCATTTCTCAAGCCTCGCACTAGGAAAGTAGCCCCCAGTCTTTTTGCGACATCGACCACCAATTCATCATGAGAAGACACGACTTTAACATTTCCCAAATGTTTCACAGCCTTTTCTAACACCCGTTTACGATTTTCAAGAGGGAGAAATCCCTGTTTGTGGGGATTGAAAAAAATACCGACATAGAGCTTATCAAAAAGTCTGCTAGCCCGTTCAATGATATCCAGATGCCCATTTGTCATCGGATCAAATGAGCCTGTGAATAAGCCAATCTTATCTGACATAGACTGTCACCTTACTAATTCCATAAATCTTTTCCTTCCAGATGCCCAGGCAGGCAATTTCTTCTGGAAGTTCAACGGCCTTATCCGTCTCACACACGACCATGACATCTTCAGAAAAAAGCTCTCTCTCAGCCATTTTTTCAATATCTGCTACGATTTGTTCCTTGGCATAAGGAGGGTCTAAGAAAATGAGGTCAAATTCCCCAGATACCTGTTCCAATGCCCTTTCTGCATCCATCTTGAGGAGTTGAAATTTTCCAACTTCCTTGGTCATCTGAATATTTTCAGCCACGATAGCCTGAGCCTTACGGTCTCGCTCCACCAAAACAGCGCTGGACATGCCACGCGATACTGCTTCGATAGATAAACCACCACTACCTGCATAAAGGTCCAAGACTCGTCCACCTTCAAAGTAGGGACCAATCATGTTAAAAATGGCTCCCCTAACCTTATCCGAAGTAGGTCTTGTCGTCTTGCCTTCTAGTGTCTTGAGGGGACGTCCCCCATAGATTCCTGATACGATTTTCATACCGTTTATTATACCAAATTATGGGCAAAAAGAGAAAGAAAACCGAACCTTGCGGTTCGATTCTCTACAAAATATTTTCGTAAGTATCGCGGACTTCTTGAGGCCAAACACTTGTTTGCACTTCTCCGATGTGTTTCTTACGAAGTAGGAACATGGCCATACGAGATTGTCCAATTCCTCCACCGATTGTCAATGGGAATAGGCCATTCAACAAAGCCTTGTGCCATTCCAATTCTAAGCGATCTTCATCACCTGTGATGGCAACCTGACGGCGAAGGGTTTCTTCATCTACACGAATCCCCATAGAAGACAACTCAAAGGCTCCACCTAAAGACTCATTCCAGACAAGAATATCGCCATTCAGACCCTTGTAGCCATTTTCAGACTCACTTGTCCAGTCATCGTAGTCTGGTGCACGTCCATCGTGCGGTTTACCGTCTGGTAATTCACCACCGATACCAATCAAGAAAACAGCACCAAATTCTTTACAGATAGCATTTTCACGCTCTTTTGGTGTCAAGCCTGGGTAACGCTCGACCAACTCCTCTGTATGGATAAAAGTGATTTGTTTTGGCAAGATTGATTCGATGTCATAGCGGGCTTCAACAGCTAACTCAGTAAGACGAATAGCCTTGTAAATCTTCTCAACTGTTTCTTTTAGATAAGCGATATTCCGTTTACCATTTGGGATAACTTTCTCCCAGTCCCACTGGTCAACATAAACAGAGTGGGTCGCATCCAGCGAATCTTCGTCTGGACGAAGGGCCTTCATGTGGACAAAAAGGCCTTCTCCCTCACCGAAACCAAAACGGGCCAAGGTATGGCGTTTCCATTTGGCAAGTGAGTGCACAACTTCATAAGTAGCATCAGGGATTTGGAGAACCTTGACCGATACGGCATTCTCCACACCTGATAAATTATCCTGCATCCCGTCACCGACCCTACTCAAGATAGGGCCTTGAACTTCGACAACTTCTAGCTTGTCTTTCAAATACTGAGTAAAAGTGTTTTTAACAAAGGAAATTTCTTCTTGTTGGTGGATAAAACTTTTCTTCATAAGCTACTCCTCAAAAATTTAATTAAAAGCATTATACACCTATTTCCAAGAAAAGAAAAGAGAAATTTTAAAAAAATCAGTGTCACTCAAAACACTGATTTCATAGACCTTTTAGTCATTACGACCGAAGATACGTAAAATACTTAGGAAGAGATTGATAAAATCAAGATAGATACTGAGAGCCATTGACACAACCCAGCCTGTCGCTACACGACCTTGTGATTGTTCATAGGCACGGCGAATTTTTTGGTTGTCCCAAGCAATCAGCCCAGAGAAGACCAAGACCATTGCTACACTAATCATATAATCAAAGAAACCGCTAGCCAAGAAAATATTGACTACCATAGCAATCAGCAAACCGATAAGCGCTGCCATCATAGCCCGACCAAGACCACTCAAATCTTTCTTGGTGAACATGCCAACTGCCGCCATGACAAAGAAGAGAAGGGCACTCGACACAAAGGCAGATAAAACTGTACCTGGAGTATAGAAGGCCACCACAAAACTAAGGGTAAAGCCGTTTAAAACAGAGTAAAGTAAAAATACTGGAAGAGCCGCTGGACTATTCTTTGAAGCCATACTGCTGGCAACAAAGACCAGAGCTAGCTCTGCAAAAGTAGCAATGGTCAACCAGAGGCGTCCCTGCATCAAAAAGTAAACCAACTGAGATTGAAAGACCGTTAACATAAGGCCTGATACCAAAGCGGATAATCCGATCCCCAGACCAACAAAGGCATAAACCTTAGCGTAAAATTGATTGAGACCTGCGCGGTCATGAATAATAGTGTGATTCATCATTTCTCCTTTTCTATGAATGTCTTTCCTTGATTATAACAAAGAAAGTTAAAATTA
>CAUQZY010000030.1:0-18682 GCA_963522395.1 uncultured Streptococcus sp. | reverse complement strand
TGAAATTGGCTGAGATTGAAGTTAACCGTAAAATGCTTGCTGACTTGGCTGTTAATGATGCAGCAGCTTTCACAGCTCTTGCAGATGCAGCGAAAGCAAAACTTGGTAAATAATAACAGATAAGACTGGAACAGGATTGTCCCAGTCTTTTTAAAAATAAAGGAGAAAAATATGGCTTCAAAAATGCTACATACTTGCTTGCGAGTAGAAAATCTTGAAAAATCAATTGCATTTTATCAAGATGCTTTTGGATTTAAAGAATTGCGTCGCAGAGATTTCCCAGATCATGCCTTTACGATTGTCTATCTAGGTCTTGAGGGTGATGACTATGAGTTGGAGTTGACTTATAACTACGATCATGGTCCTTATGTGGTTGGAGATGGATTTGCCCATATCGCCCTAAGTACACCTGATCTTGAGGCGCTTCATCAAGAGCATAGTGCCAAAGGCTATGAAGTTACTGAGCCAAATGGTCTACCAGGAACTGCACCTAACTATTACTTTGTCAAAGACCCTGATGGCTACAAGGTCGAAGTTATTCGTGAAAAATAATCTCGTGAAGTCAAGTAGAATGTTCGTTTTCTACTTGACTTTTTTTAGCTGAAAGAGTATACTAATAAAAATTTAACCTTTAAGGGGAGTCCAGAGAGACTCACAAGGTGTCAGATAAAAGAATAGTACAATTTTCTAGAGGAGACTTTTTGAGTGTGCTCTCTTGTGTTGTACGATTTTAACTGAGGCCTTGCACTAGCAAGGTCTTTTCTTTATCTGGTCCCCTTAAAATTTAAGGAGGAAAAGTCATGAATCCCACATGTAAGAAACGTTTGGGTGCCATTCGTTTGGAAACCATGAAGGTGGTTGCACAAGAGGAAATCGCGCCAGCAATCTTTGAATTAGTCCTAGAAGGGGAGATGGTCGAAGCCATGCGAGCAGGTCAATTTCTTCATCTACGTGTACCTGATGATGCCCATCTCTTGCGTCGCCCTATTTCAATTTCGTCTATCGACAAGGTAAACAAGCAGTGCCATCTCATTTATCGGATTGAAGGGGCTGGGACAGCTATTTTCTCAACCTTAAGTCAGGGAGATACTCTTGATGTGATGGGTCCTCAGGGAAATGGCTTTGACTTGTCTGACCTTGATGAGCATAGTCAGGTACTCCTTGTTGGTGGGGGGATTGGTGTTCCGCCCTTGCTTGAGGTAGCCAAGGAATTGCATGCGCGTGGTGTGAAAGTAGTGACAGTTCTTGGTTTTGCTAATAAGGATGCTGTTATTTTAGAGACGGAATTAGCTCAATATGGGCAGGTCTTTGTAACGACAGATGATGGTTCTTATGGCATCAAGGGAAATGTTTCCGTTGTCATCAAGGATTTAGGCAATCAATTTGATGCTGTTTACTCATGTGGGGCGCCTGGAATGATGAAGTATATCAATCAAACCTTTTATAACCACCCAAGAGCCTATCTATCTCTGGAATCTCGTATGGCTTGTGGGATGGGGGCCTGCTATGCCTGCGTCCTAAAAGTGCCAGAAAGCGAGACGGTCAGCCAACGTGTCTGTGAAGATGGCCCTGTTTTCCGCACAGGAACAGTTGTATTATAAGGAGAAAATCATGACTAGAAATCGTTTACAAGTTTCTCTACCAGGCTTGGATTTGAAAAATCCGATTATTCCAGCATCAGGCTGTTTTGGTTTTGGACAAGAGTATGCCAAGTACTATGATTTAGACCTTTTAGGTTCTATTATGATCAAGGCGACAACCCTTGAACCACGTTTTGGAAATCCAACTCCCAGGGTGGCAGAAACACCTGCTGGTATGCTCAATGCAATTGGTTTGCAAAATCCTGGTTTGGAAGTTGTTTTGGCTGAAAAGTTACCTTGGCTGGAAAGAGAGTATCCAAATCTTCCTATTATCGCCAATGTAGCTGGTTTTTCAAAACAAGAGTATGCGGCTGTTTCTCATGGTATTTCCAAGGCAGCTAATGTGAAGGCTATTGAGCTCAATATTTCTTGCCCCAATGTAGATCACTGTAATCATGGACTTTTGATTGGTCAAGACCCAGATTTAGCTTATGATGTGGTGAAAGCAGCTGTGGAAGCCTCTGATGTACCAGTTTATGTCAAACTAACTCCTAGTGTGACCGATATCGTTACTGTCGCAAAGGCAGCAGAGGATGCAGGAGCAAGTGGCTTGACTATGATTAATACTCTGGTTGGCATGCGCTTTGACCTAAAAACCAGAAAACCAATCTTGGCTAATGGAACAGGTGGGATGTCTGGTCCAGCAGTTTTTCCAGTAGCCCTCAAACTCATCCGTCAAGTAGCCCAAACAACAGATCTGCCTATCATTGGAATGGGGGGAGTGGATTCGGCAGAAGCTGCCTTAGAAATGTATCTGGCTGGAGCCTCTGCCATCGGAGTTGGAACAGCCAACTTTACCAATCCATATGCCTGTCCTGATATCATTGAAAATCTGCCAAAAGTCATGGACAAATACGGCATTAGCAGTTTGGAAGATCTACGCAAGGAAGTAAAAGAGTCTCTGAGGTAAACTGTAATCAATCTGTTCTTGATTTTTTATTAGCTTGTAATATGGATTATAGAGAATTTTGATATAATGAAATGAGTAAGAACAGAGGAAGAAAGTTAATGAAGAAATTGAGATTTATTTTTTTAGCCCTGCTATTTTTCTTAGCCAGACCAGAGAATGCAATGGCTAGCGATGGTACTTGGCAAGGAAAACAATACCTGAAAGCAGATGGTAGTCAAGCAGCCAATGAGTGGGTTTTTGATGCTCATTATCAATCTTGGTTTTATATAAAAGCAGATGCCAACTATGCTGAAAATGAATGGCTGAAGCAAGGTGATGACTATTTTTACCTAAAATCTGGTGGCTATATGGCCAAATCAGAATGGATAGAAGACAAGGGAGCCTTTTATTATCTTGACCAAAATGGAAAGATGAAAAGAACTGCTTGGGTAGGTGCTTCCTATGTTGGTGCAACAGGTGCCAAAGTAATTGAAGACTGGGTCTATGATTCTCAATACGACGCTTGGTTTTATATCAAAGCAGATGGACAACACGCAGAGAAAGAATGGCTCCCAATTAAGGGCAAGGACTATTATTTTAAATCTGGCGGTTATTTGCTAACAAGTCAGTGGATTGATCAGGCTTATGTGAATGCTAGTGGTGCCAAAGTACAGCAAGGTTGGCTTTTTGACAAACAATACCAATCTTGGTTTTATATCAAAGAAAATGGAAATCATGCTGAGAAAGAATGGATTTTTGAAAATGGTCACTATTATTATCTAAAATCCGGTGGCTATATGGCAGTGAATGAATGGATTTGGGATAAGGAATCTTGGTTTTACCTCAAGTCTGATGGTAAAATGGCTGAGAAAGAATGGCTATACGATGATAAAAGTCAAGCCTGGTACTACTTCAAATTTGGCGGCCACATGGCGAAAAATGAGACAGTAGATGGTTATCAGCTTGGAAGTGATGGTAAATGGCTTGGAGAAAAAGCTACAAACGAAAATGCTGCTTACTATCAAGTAGTGCCTGTCACAGCAAATGTTTATAATGCAGATGGTGAAAAGCTGTCCTATATATCGCAAGGTAGTGTTGTTTGGCTAGATAAGGATAGAAAAAGTGATGACAAGCGTCTGGCTATTACTATTTCTGGTTTGTCAGGCTACATGAAAACAGAAGATTTACAAGCGCTAGATGCTAGTAAGGATTTTATCCCTTATTATGAGAGTGATGGACACCGTTTTTATCACTATGTGAGCCAGTATGCTAGTATCCCAGTAGCTTCTCATCTTTCTGATATGGAAGTAGGCAAGAAATATTATTCGGCAGATGGCCTGCATTTTGATGGTTTTAACCTTGAGAATCCCTTCCTTTTCAAAGATTTAACAGAGCCTACAAACTATAGTGCTGAGGATTTGGATAAGGTATTTAGTCTGTTAAACATTGACAATAGTCTCTTGGAAAATAAGGGAGCTACCTTTAAGGAAGCCGAAGAACATTATCATATCAATGCCCTTTACCTCCTTGCCCATAGTGCCTTAGAAAGTGACTGGGGACGTAGCAATATTGCCAAAGATAAGAATAATTTCTTTGGAATTACAGCCTATGATACGACCCCGTACCTTTCTGCCAAGACATTTGATGATGTGGATAAGGGAATTTTAGGTGCAACAAAGTGGATTAAGGAAAATTATATCGATAGGGGCAGAACTTTCCTTGGAAACAAGGCGTCTGGTATGAATGTGGAATATGCCTCAGACCCTTATTGGGGTGAAAAAATTGCTAGTGTGATGATGAAAATCAATGAGAAACTAGGTGGCAAAGATTAGTCCTATAATTGAATATGATTTGTGTATAATACTCAATGAAAATCAAAGAGCAAACTAGGAAACTAGCCGCAGGTTGCTCAAAACACTGTTTTGAGGTTGTAGATAAGACTGACGAAGTCAGTCACATATATACAGCAAGGTGACGTTGACGTGGTTTGAATTTGATTTTCGAAGAGTATAAGCTAAAAATCCTGATTTCAAGTCGAATCAGGATTTTTTCATGGATGCGATTTTTTCTGGGTCTGGTGTGACGCGGAGGGTCTTTTGTCCTGTGTAAGTGACAAAGCCGGGTTTGCCACCAGTTGGTTTGTTGAGTTTCTTGACTTCAATCATATCTACTTGAACCAGATTCGACAGGCGACCTTGAGAGAAGTAGGCAGCTAACTCTGCTGCGTCTGTCTTGACTTCATCAGATGGGTCAAGATTTCCTGAGATGACAACATGGCTTCCAGGAATGTCCTTGGCATGAAACCAAAGTTCCTCCTTGCGGGCCATTTTAAAGGTCAATTCCTCATTTTGCAGGTTATTGCGTCCGACATAGATGATGGTCTTGCCATCGCTTGCTAGATATTGTTCTGGTTTTTTGCGCTTCTGGATTTTCTCCCGTTGTCTTCTGCGGATAAAACCTGTTTGAATCAATTCTTCACGGATTTCAGCGATTTCTTCCAGTCCAGCTTGGTTGAGGACGGTTTCCACACTTTCTAGATAGAGAATGGTTGCCTTGGTTTCCTCAATCAGATCAGTCAAGTATTTGACAGCTTCTTTGAGTTTCTGATACCGTTTAAAATAGCGTTGGGCATTCTGGTTGGGAGTCAGAGCCTTATCAAGCGCAATCGTGATAGGTTGGTTGGTGTAGTAGTTGTCTAGGATAACCTGGTCTTGGTCGTTAGGCACTTGATGGAGGAAGGTTGTTAGCAATTCCCCTTTTTGGCGAAATTCTTCAGCATTGTCTGTCGCCAGTAATTCTTTTTCCTGTTTTTTGAGTTTGTGGCGATTTTTCTGAAGTTCATTTTCAACACGACGAATGAGTTCACTGGCTTGCTGTTTGACACGGTCTCGCTCAGCCTTATCCTTATAGTAGGTGTCCAACAAATCAGAAAGACTGGCAAAAGGCTCTCCCACCTGATTTGCAAAAGGAACTGGACTGAAGGAAGTCTCAGTCAAGCATGGCTTGGTTTCTTGATTGAAAAAGTTTCGGAAAGTGGAAAGTTTTTCACTAACCAGTATCCTTTCCAATTCATTTGCCGTATCGCGTCCCAGACCTTGAAAGAGGCTTTGAAGATTTTTAGCTGTCGTTTCCTGTGTTTGCAGGATTTCAAAGAGTTTCTCGTCCTTGATCGTAAAAGGATTGAGAGATTCCGTACTTGGCGGAGCGATATAGGTCGATCCAGGAAGCAAGGTACGGTAGCTATTTTGTGAAAAGCCAACATGTTTGATGACTTCGAGGATTTTATGACTGCTTTTATCGACCAGTAGAATATTACTGTGTTTCCCCATGATTTCGATAATCAAGGTAGCCTGAATATGGTCTCCAATCTCGTTTTTATTGGAAACTGTCATTTCCACAATACGGTCATTTTCCACTTGCTCAATCGACTCAATCAGGGCACCCTGCAAATACTTTCTCAAAACCATGATAAAGGTAGAAGGTTGGGCTGGATTTTCAAAAGTCGTTTGGGTCAGCTGAATGCGTCCAAAAACTGGATGGGCAGAAAGGAGCAGGCGATGGCTTTGGCGATTGCTGCGGATTTGCAAGACCAACTCTTGTTCAAAAGGTTGATTGATTTTCTGGATGCGACCATTCACTAACTCTCTTCGCAATTCCTCAACCATGTGGTGTAAAAAAAATCCGTCAAATGACATCGTTCTCTCCTTGTGATTGTATTCCATAGTATTATATCAAAAAGGTAGAATAAAATCATGGAAATGTGGTATAATAAAGCCAAGTAAAGAGAAACGAGAAGCACATGTATATTGAAATGGTAGATGAAACTGGTCAAGTTTCAAAAGAAATGTTGCAACAAACCCAAGAAATTTTGGAATTTGCAGCCCAAAAATTAGGCAAAGAAGACAAGGAGATGGCAGTCACTTTTGTGACCAATGAGCGTAGTCATGAACTCAATCTGGAGTACCGTGACACGGACCGCCCGACAGATGTTATCAGTCTTGAATATAAACCAGAGTTGGAAATTGCCTTTGACGAAGAGGATTTGCTTGAAAATCCTGAATTGGCAGAGATGATGTCTGAGTTTGATGCCTATATTGGGGAACTTTTCATCTCTATCGATAAGGCTCATGAGCAGGCCGAGGAATACGGTCACAGCTTTGAGCGTGAGATGGGCTTCTTGGCAGTACACGGCTTTTTACATATCAACGGCTATGATCACTACACTCCGGAAGAAGAAGCGGAGATGTTCGGTTTACAAGAAGAAATTTTGACAGCCTATGGACTCACAAGACAATAAACGAAAATGGAAAAATCGTGACCTGATATCTAGTTTAGAATTTGCTCTCACAGGAATTTTTACTGCAATCAAGGAAGAACGCAATATGCGAAAACATGCAGTGACGGCTCTTGTAGTCATTCTTGCAGGTTTTGTTTTTCAGGTGTCACGAATCGAATGGCTCTTTCTCCTATTGAGCATTTTCTTGGTAGTAGCTTTTGAAATTATCAATTCTGCTATTGAAAATGTGGTGGATTTGGCCAGTCACTATCACTTTTCCATGCTGGCTAAAAATGCCAAGGATATGGCGGCTGGCGCGGTATTAGTGGTCTCTCTTTTCGCAGCCTTAACAGGCGCATTGATTTTTCTCCCACGAATCTGGGATTTATTATTTTAAACAGTAAGAGGAAATTATGACATTTAAATCAGGCTTTGTAGCCATTTTAGGACGTCCCAATGTTGGGAAGTCAACTTTTTTAAATCATGTCATGGGGCAAAAGATTGCCATCATGAGTGACAAGGCGCAGACAACGCGCAACAAAATCATGGGAATTTATACGACCGATAAGGAACAAATCGTCTTTATCGACACACCAGGAATTCACAAACCTAAGACGGCTCTAGGAGATTTCATGGTCGAATCTGCCTATAGCACCCTTCGTGAAGTGGATACTGTTCTCTTCATGGTGCCTGCTGATGAAGCGCGTGGTAAGGGGGACGATATGATTATCGAGCGTCTCAAGGCTGCCAAGGTTCCTGTGATTTTGGTTGTGAACAAGATTGATAAGGTTCATCCAGACCAGCTTTTGTCTCAGATTGATGATTTCCGTAATCAAATGGACTTTAAGGAAATCGTTCCAATCTCAGCCCTTCAGGGCAATAACGTTTCTCGTCTAGTGGATATTTTGAGTGAAAATCTGGACGAAGGTTTCCAATATTTCCCGTCTGATCAAATTACAGACCATCCAGAGCGTTTCTTGGTTTCAGAAATGGTTCGTGAGAAAGTCTTACACCTAACTCGTGAAGAGATTCCTCACTCAGTTGCTGTGGTTGTTGACTCTATGAAACGAGATGAAGAGACAGACAAGGTTCACATTCGTGCAACTATCATGGTCGAGCGCGATAGCCAAAAAGGGATTATCATCGGTAAAGGTGGCGCTATGCTTAAGAAAATCGGTAGCATGGCCCGTCGTGATATTGAACTCATGCTAGGAGACAAGGTCTTCCTAGAAACATGGGTCAAGGTCAAGAAAAACTGGCGTGATAAAAAGCTAGATTTGGCTGACTTTGGCTATAATGAAAAAGAATACTAAGTAGAGGTGGGCTCATGCCTGCTTCTTGTTTTTACAGAAGGAGGATTTATGCCTGAATTACCTGAGGTTGAAACCGTTCGTCGTGGCCTAGAAAAATTGATTCTGGGTAAGAAGATTTCGAGTGTAGAAATTCGCTATCCCAAGATGATTAAGACAGATTTGGACGAGTTTCAAAAGGAAGTGCCTGGTCAAGTTGTTGAGTCAATGGGACGTCGTGGTAAATATTTGCTTTTCTACCTGACAGACAAGGTCTTGATTTCCCATTTGCGGATGGAGGGCAAGTATTTTTACTATCCAGACCAAGCACCTGAACGCAAGCATGCCCATGTTTTCTTTCAGTTTGAGGACGGTGGAACGCTTGTTTATGAGGATGTACGCAAGTTTGGTACCATGGAACTCTTGGCTCCTGACCTTTTAGACGCCTACTTTATTTCTAAAAAATTAGGTCCTGAACCAAGCGAACAAGACTTTGATTTGCAGGTCTTTCAAGTAGCTCTAGCTAACTCTAAAAAGCCTATCAAATCCCATCTTTTAGACCAGACTTTGGTAGCTGGACTTGGCAATATCTATGTGGATGAGGTTCTCTGGCGAGCTCAGGTTCATCCAGCTAGACCTTCCCAGACTTTGAAAGCAGAAGAAGTGACCGCCATTCATGAACAGACCATTGCTGTTTTGGGCCAGGCTGTTGAAAAAGGTGGTTCCACCATTCGGACCTATACTAATGCCTTTGGGGAAGATGGAACCATGCAGGATTTTCATCAAGTCTATGACAAGGCTGGTCAAGAATGTTCACGTTGTGGCATCATCATTGAGAAAATCCAACTAGGTGGACGAGGAACTCACTTTTGTCCAAACTGTCAAAGGAGGGGCTGATGGGAAAAATCATTGGAATCACTGGGGGAATTGCCTCTGGTAAGTCAACTGTGACAAATTTTCTAAGAAAGCAAGGTTTTCAAGTAGTGGATGCCGACGCAGTCGTCCACCAACTACAGAAACCTGGTGGTCGTCTGTTTCAGGCTCTAGTCCAGCACTTTGGGCAAGAAATCATCCTTGAAAACGGAAAACTTAATCGCCCTCTCCTAGCTAGTCTCATCTTTTCAAATCCTGAAGAACGAGAATGGTCTAGGATAACTCAAGGGGAGATTATTCGTGAAGAGTTGGCTACTTTGAGAGATCAGTTAGCCCAGATGGAAGCTATCTTTTTCATGGATATTCCCCTGCTTTTTGAACAAGACTATGTCTCTTGGTTTGATGATACTTGGTTGGTCTATGTGGACCGAGATGTCCAAGTAGAACGCTTAATGAAAAGGGATCAGCTGTCCAAGGATGAAGCCGAGTCTCGTCTGGCAGCCCAGTGGCCTTTAGAAAAAAAGAAAGATTTAGCCAGCCATATTCTTGACAACAATGGCAATCAGGAACAGCTTCTCACTCAGGTGCTTATCCTTCTTGAGGGAGGTAGGCAAGATGACAGAGATTAACTGGAAGGATAATCTGCGCATTGCCTGGTTTGGTAATTTTCTGACAGGAGCCAGTATTTCCTTAGTTGTGCCTTTTATGCCCATCTTTGTGGAAGGTCTGGGTGTAGGGGAAGAGCAAGTTGCTTTTTTTGCAGGTTTAGCGATTTCTGTCTCTGCTATTTCCGCGGCGCTCTTTTCTCCTATCTGGGGTATTCTTGCTGACAAATATGGTCGAAAACCCATGATGATTCGGGCTGGTCTGGCCATGACTATCACTATGGGAGGCTTGGCCTTTGTGCCAAATATCTATTGGTTAATCTTTCTTCGTTTACTGAATGGTGTATTTGCGGGTTTTGTTCCCAATGCAACGGCCTTGATAGCCAGTCAGGTTCCCAAGGAGAAATCAGGCTCTGCCTTAGGTACTTTGTCTACAGGCGTAGTTGCAGGTACTCTAACTGGTCCTTTTATTGGTGGCTTTATCGCAGAATTATTTGGCATTCGTACTGTTTTCTTACTGGTTGGTAGTTTTCTATTTTTAGCTGCTATTTTGACTATTTGCTTTATCAAGGAAGATTTTCAACCAGTAGCCAAGGAAAAGGCCATCCCAACAAAGGAATTATTTACATCAGTTAAATATCCCTATCTTTTGGTCAACCTCTTTCTGACCAGTTTTGTCATCCAATTTTCAGCCCAATCAATCGGCCCTATCTTAGCTCTGTATGTACGCGACTTAGGCCAGACAGAGAATCTTCTTTTTGTATCTGGTTTGATTGTATCCAGTATGGGTTTTTCCAGTATGATGAGTGCAGGAGTTATGGGCAAGCTAGGTGACAAGGTGGGCAATCATCGTCTTTTGGTTGTAGCCCAGTTTTATTCAGTCATCATATATCTTCTCTGTGCCAATGCCTCTAGCCCCCTTCAACTAGGACTCTATCGTTTCCTCTTTGGCTTGGGGACAGGTGCCTTGATTCCTGGAGTTAATGCTCTTCTCAGTAAGATGACTCCAAAATCAGGTATTTCAAGAGTATTTGCCTTCAATCAGGTATTCTTTTATCTGGGAGGTGTCGTTGGGCCTATGGCAGGTTCTACAGTAGCAGGTCAATTTGGCTACCATGCAGTATTTTATGCGACAAGCCTTTGTGTTGCCTTTAGTTGTCTCTTTAACCTGCTTCAATTTCGAACATTATTAAAAGTAAAGGAAATCTAGTGCGAGTAAAAATTAATCTCAAATGCTCCTCTTGTGGCAGTATCAATTACCTAAGCAGTAAAAATTCAAAAACTCATCCAGACAAGATTGAGGTTTTAAAGTATTGTCCCAAGGAAAGAAAAGTAACCCTACATCTTGAATCTAAGTAGATTTTATGGTAAAATAATAGGGATTTTAAGGAGTTTGATATGTATAACCTATTATTAACCATTTTATTAGTATTATCTGTTGTGATTGTGATTGCAATTTTCATGCAACCAACTAAAAACCAATCTAGCAATGTATTTGATGCCAGTGCAGGTGATTTGTTTGAACGTAGTAAAGCACGTGGTTTCGAAGCCGTGATGCAGCGTTTGACAGGGATTTTAGTCTTTTTCTGGCTAGCCATTGCCTTAGCATTGACGGTATTATCAAGTAGATAAGAAAATAATGGGCAGGACTAGGTCTTTGCCTCTTTTTATTTTTAAAGGATGTTTGAGAAGGTTTTACAGTAAAAGAAAATTAAAAAATCTAGAAAGAAAATATGAAAGATAGAATAAAAGAATATTTACAAGACAAGGGAAAGGTGACTGTCAATGACTTGGCTCAGGCTTTGGGAAAAGACGGGTCCAAGGATTTTCGTGAGTTGATTAAAACCTTGTCCCTAATGGAAAGAAAGCACCAGATTCGCTTTGAAGAAGATGGCAGTCTGACCTTGGAAGTTAAGAAAAAACATGAGATTACTCTCAAGGGGATTTTTCATGCCCATAAAAATGGTTTTGGCTTTGTTAGTTTGGAAGGCGAGGAGGACGACCTTTTTGTAGGGAAAAACGATGTCAACTATGCTATTGATGGTGATACCGTTGAGGTCGTTATCAATAAAGTCGCTGACCGCAATAAGGGAACAGCAGCAGAAGCCAAAATTATTGATATCTTAGAACACAGCCTGACAACTGTTGTCGGTCAAATCGTTCTAGATCAGGAAAAACCTAAGTATGCTGGCTACATCCGTTCGAAAAATCAGAAAATCAGCCAACCCATCTATGTTAAGAAACCAGCCCTAAAACTAGAAGGAACAGAAGTTATCAAGGTCTTTATCGACAAATACCCAAGCAAGAAACATGATTTCTTTGTTGCGAGTGTACTAGATGTGGTTGGGCATTCAACGGATGTCGGTATTGATGTTCTTGAGGTCTTGGAATCTATGGACATTGTCTCAGAGTTTCCAGAGGCTGTTGTTAAGGAAGCAGAAAGTGTGCCTGATGCTCCGTCTCAAAAGGATATGGAAGGCCGTCTGGACTTGAGAGATGAGATTACCTTCACCATTGATGGTGCTGATGCTAAGGACTTGGACGATGCGGTGCATATCAAGGCCTTGAAAAATGGTAATCTGGAACTCGGAGTTCACATAGCAGATGTTTCCTACTATGTGACTGAGGGTTCTGCCCTTGATAAGGAAGCCCTTAACCGCGCGACTTCTGTCTATGTGACAGACCGTGTGGTCCCAATGCTTCCAGAACGACTGTCAAATGGAATCTGCTCTCTCAATCCCCAAGTTGACCGCCTGACCCAGTCTGCCATTATGGAGATTGATAAACATGGTCGTGTGGTCAACTACACTATCACACAAACGGTTATCAAGACAAGCTTCCGTATGACCTATAGCGATGTCAATGATATCTTAGCGGGCGACGAAGAAAAGAGACAAGAATATCAGAAAATTGTTCCAAGTATCGAACTCATGGCCAAGCTTCATGAAACTTTAGAAAACATGCGTATGAAACGTGGAGCCCTCAATTTTGATACCAATGAAGCTAAGATTTTAGTGGATAAGCAAGGCAAACCCGTTGATATCGTTCTTCGTCAGCGTGGTGTTGCCGAGCGCATGATTGAGTCCTTCATGTTGATGGCCAACGAAACAGTGGCTGAGCATTTTAGCAAGCTGGATTTGCCTTTTATCTATCGAATTCACGAGGAGCCTAAGGCTGAAAAGGTTCAGAAGTTTATTGATTATGCTTCGAGCTTTGGCTTGCGCATTTATGGGACTGCCAGTGAGATTAGCCAGGAGGCCCTCCAAGACATCATGCGTACTGTTGAGGGAGAACCTTATGCAGATGTATTGTCCATGATGCTTCTTCGCTCTATGCAGCAGGCTCGCTATTCGGAGCACAATCACGGCCACTATGGATTAGCAGCAGATTACTATACTCATTTTACCAGTCCGATTCGCCGTTATCCAGACCTTCTTGTTCACCGTATGATTCGGGATTACGGCCGTTCTAAGGAAATAGCAGAGCATTTTGAGCAAGTGATTCCAGAGATTGCGACCCAGTCTTCCAACCGTGAGCGTCGTGCCATTGAGGCTGAGCGTGAAGTCGAAGCCATGAAAAAGGCTGAGTATATGGAAGAATACGTGGGCGAAGAGTACGATGCGGTTGTGTCCAGCATCGTTAAATTCGGTCTCTTTGTTGAATTGCCAAACACAGTTGAAGGCTTGATTCACATCACTAATTTACCTGAATTTTATCATTTCAACGAACGTGATTTGACCCTTCGTGGGGAGAAATCAGGAACAACCTTCCGTGTAGGTCAGCAGATTCGTATTCGTGTTGAAAGAGCGGATAAGATAACGGGCGAAATTGATTTCTCTTACATTCCAAGTGAGTTTGATGTTATTGAAAAAGGCTTGAAACAGTCTAGTCGTAGTGATAGAGGGCGTGGTTCAAATCGTCGTTCAGATAAGAAGGAAGATAAGAGAAAATCAGGACGCTCAAATGATAAGCGCAAGCATTCACAAAAAGACAAGAAGAAAAAAGGAAAGAAACCTTTTTATAAGGAAGTAGCTAAGAAAGGAGCCAAGCATGGCAAAGGGCGAGGGAAAGGTCGTCGCACAAAATAAAAAGGCGCGTCATGACTATACAATCGTAGATACGCTAGAGGCAGGGATGGTCCTGACTGGAACTGAAATCAAGAGTGTACGAGCTGCTCGAATCAATCTCAAGGATGGCTTTGCCCAAGTAAAAAATGGAGAAGTTTGGTTGAGCAATGTTCATATCGCTCCTTACGAAGAGGGCAATATCTGGAACCAGGAACCAGAACGTCGTCGCAAACTCCTGCTCCATAAGAAACAAATCCAAAAATTAGAACAAGAAACTAAAGGGACAGGTATGACCCTGGTTCCCCTAAAAGTCTATATCAAAGATGGCTATGCCAAGCTCCTTTTAGGTCTAGCTAAAGGGAAGCATGACTATGACAAACGGGAGTCTATCAAACGTCGTGAGCAGAATCGCGATATTGCGCGCGTGATGAAAGCTGTTAATCAGCGATAAAAAGAGGAATGAAGATGGAAAAACTAGTTGCCTATAAACGCATGCCTTTGTGGACTAAAGAAACCATGCCAGAGGCTGTTCAGCAGAAACACAATACCAAGGTTGGGACTTGGGGCAAGATTACTGTTTTAAAAGGAACTCTCAAGTTTATTGAATTGACAGAGGATGGTGAAGTTCTAGCTGAACACCTATTTGAAGCAGGGGCTGACAATCCCATGGCACAACCACAAGCCTGGCACCGAGTGGAGGCTGTAACAGACGATGTGGAATGGTATTTGGAGTTTTATTGTAAACCTGAGGATTATTTCCCTAAGAAATACAATACCAATCCTGTTCATTCAGAGGTCCTAGAGGCTATGCAGACAGTAAAACCAGGGAAAGCCTTGGATTTGGGCTGTGGTCAAGGCCGTAATGCACTCTTTCTATCCCAGCAAGGTTTTGATGTGACAGCTGTGGATCAAAATGAACTGGCCCTTGAAATTTTGCAAAGCATTGTGGAGCAAGAAGACCTGGACATGCCAGTCGGTCTTTACGATATCAATTCAGCTAGTATTAGCCAAGCCTATGATTTCATCGTTTCGACAGTTGTTTTGATGTTTTTACAAGCAGACTGTATTCCTGCAATTATTAAAAATATGCAAGAGAAAACCACTGTTGGTGGCTACAATCTTATCGTCTGTGCCATGGACACGGAGGATTATCCTTGCTCTGTGAACTTCCCATTCACATTTAAAGAAGGAGAATTGGCAGACTATTACAAGGACTGGGAATTGGTTAAGTACAATGAAAATCCTGGTCATCTTCACCGTCGCGATGAGAATGGCAATCGTATTCAACTACGCTTTGCGACCATGCTAGCTAAGAAAATCAAGTAAACACACATGAAGATTAGGAAATTTCCTGATCTTTTTAAAATGATAAATGTTACAAAAATTTAATATTTCTGACTATATGATTTTTATTCGAAAAAATATATAATTATATTAAAAAAAGCTCCTTAATATATATATATATATATACGCATAAAATTATAATAGATTAAAAAATATGGAAAATGTTCTATTGAATTTTTATAGTAAAAGAGTATTATATAATATAATAAAATATTTTTTTGGAGGAAATTAAATGTTTCATAAAGGTAAACACAATCGTGAAAAGCAATTACGTTTTTCTATTCGTAAGGTCAGCTTTGGTGCAGCTAGTGTCGCAGTAGCTGCATTGTTCATGTTTTTAGGAAATGGAGCAGTATCTGCTACAGAGCAAGGAGTGCCTTCAACTAATGGGGAGACTCTAGCACCGCAACCTAAAGATCAGAATATCCAGAATGGAACCTACGAAGGGAATACAGTAGCTAATAGTCCTGCTGCAACAGTAGAGACAAATACTCAACCTTCAACAGTTGAAAATAGTCCTTCTCCAGAATCAGCACCTCAGAAGGTGGAGACTCTAGATAAGAAGGAATTGACAGATTTAATCAAAGAAATTGATGGTAAGCTTTCTCAAGGCACATACGCTACTAAGACAGAAGAAAGCGTTAATAATCTTAGAACTGTCTTAGAAGAAGCAAGAACAACTTTAAATAATGCGAAAACACAAGCTGAATTATCACAAGCACAAGCTAAATTAGTTACAGCCACAACAAAATTACAAACAAAACCAGAAGAGAAAAAAGAAGCACCAGCGGTAGACACTATAAATGGAAAAGCTACTGTAGGTAAAAAAGCAACAAATACTGAGAAATCTTCAGAATCTAACTCGATTGCAAACTCAGGTTCTAGAGATGAACGCAATGGAAAAGCATTGGATGCCAATAATCCATTCCGTACAGATGCAGCTACAACGGATACAGATCCTGCTGCGAATCAAACTTATACAGCACCTGCGGCTGATGCTAATTTAGAAACTTTAACTAAAAAACTTAAAACATTACCTAACTATATTGAGAATAACAAGAAAGTCCAAGATATGGATACTTTAGGGAATGAAAAAGGAGTTGCAGCTGGAAGCGTTGCTGAAATTACTGAATTTGGTGGCTGGAAAGCAGTAAAACAAGAAGATGGTAGTGCAGGGAAATTTGCTATAGCTAAAGCAACTGATAAAGGGGTATTTCCAGTTGAAACTATGAATATATTAGGAAGTGCAGCTACAGCGTATGTTGGAGAACAGTCATTTGATAGAACCAGTAAGTATATGTTGTTTTTATCAGAAGTAAGAACGCAAGCAACAAAAACAAAGGAAGCGTATGATAATTCTGCATGGAGTGATAGTGATGGAACATTTGGAAAGCATACTTCGAAAGCAGTTAAAGGATATAATGGAATTGAGAAAACTTTTAAAGTTTATTCTTCAGATAAAAACACTAAGGTGAATTTAGAGTTTAAAACGGGTTTTAGTGGGCACCTAGATCATCCAGACGGAAGTAGTAGAGCTAATTATAAGGTAGAAGTTTTTAGTATTGATAGTAATAATTCGGAAACAAAAGTATATGAAGCTACATTCGATCCGTCAGTAGCTAAAGATGATTCTGTTATGAAAGTAACTCCCGCAAAGGATAGTACTTCAAGAAAACAATCATTTAATATACCAGCAAATAATAAAGAAGCTGCTTTGGAAAAGTTTGCAGAAAATGATTATAAACCTTATGCTACAGGTGGAACTTTTACTGCTAAAAATATTAATTTACCAGCAGGATCTCAATCGTATAAAGTGAGAATTAGTTCCGCTTATAATGGTAAATTGGGACTTGATTATCATTCAAACTATGAATCTTACGCTTTACCAGTAACTGGTCTAGACTTCAATATTGATCAAGATACTGGTGCAATCGCAAAAGATTTATTATCTCGTATTTATGATAAATTAAAAGTAACTGAAACAGCAGATACAGATGGAAAAACAAATGAAACAAAAGATGCGTATTTAGCTGAATTAGAAAATATTAAGACACTTGTAACAAATACAGATGTTAAGAAAACAGCAGAATATAAAGTTGCTTTAGAATCTATTTTATCGAAACAATTAGCATTAAAAGTTGATAAAACAGGTTTAACAGATTCAAAAGCTTCACTTGATGATTTAGTAAAAGAAGATCCAACACCTGGAAAAACTAAGGATACAGCTACTGCTTATAATGAAGCAAAACAAGAAGCGATTAAAGCTATTGAAACAGCCAAAACAGTTATTGCCAAAACAGATGCAACTGTAGCTCAAGTAAGAGAAGCTTTAGCAACAGTAAATGCCAAAAAAGCAGCTTTACAACAAGCTAAAGATGGTTTAATTGAAGCAGCAACAGCAGAAGAAAAAGCTAAATTAAAAGCAGATGCAGCTCAATTAACAAAAGCTGATGAGACAGGAAAAACACCAGATAGTATTGCAGCATATGAAGCAGAATATGGAAAATTAAAAACACAATTAGAAGAAGCTAAAGCAGCAGCTGCCGCAGTAGAAGCAAAAGGTGATAATGCAACAAAAGCAGAAGCACAAGAAGCTCAAGCAAAAGTGGATGCAGCGAAAACAGCTTTAGACAAAGCAGCAGAATTATTAGTTAATAAGGCAGATAAAGCTGAGTTAACACAAGCAAAAGAAGCGTTAAATACTTTAGCAACAGAAGCAGATCCAACAACAGGAAAAACTGCAGACAGTGCAAAAGCATATAATGATGCGAAAACAGCTGCACAAGAAGCAATTAAAGAAGCAGAAACAGTTATTAATAACGAAAATGCAACACCAGAACAAGTAACAGCAGCTTTAGAAAAAGTAAATGCTAAAAAAGCAGCTTTACAACAAGCTAAAGATGGTTTAATTGAAGCAGCAACAGCAGAAGAAAAAGCTAAATTAAAAGCAGATGCAGCTCAATTAACAAAAGCTGATGAGACAGGAAAAACACCAGATAGTATTGCAGCATATGAAGCAGAATATGGAAAATTAAAAACACAATTAGAAGAAGCTAAAGCAGCAGCTGCCGCAGTAGAAGCAAAAGGTGATAATGCAACAAAAGCAGAAGCACAAGAAGCTCAAGCAAAAGTGGATGCAGCGAAAACAGCTTTAGACAAAGCAGCAGAATTATTAGTTAATAAGGCAGATAAAGCTGAGTTAACACAAGCAAAAGAAGCGTTAAATACTTTAGCAACAGAAGCAGATCCAACAACAGGAAAAACTGCAGACAGTGCAAAAGCATATAATGATGCGAAAACAGCTGCACAAGAAGCAATTAAAGAAGCAGAAACAGTTATTAATAACGAAAATGCAACACCAGAACAAGTAACAGCAGCTTTAGAAAAAGTAAATGCTAAAAAAGCAGCTTTACAACAAGCTAAAGATGGTTTAATTGAAGCAGCAACAGCAGAAGAAAAAGCTAAATTAAAAGCAGATGCAGCTCAATTAACAAAAGCTGATGAGACAGGAAAAACACCAGATAGTATTGCAGCATATGAAGCAGAATATGGAAAATTAAAAACACAATTAGAAGAAGCTAAAGCAGCAGCTGCCGCAGTAGAAGCAAAAGGTGATAATGCAACAAAAGCAGAAGCACAAGAAGCTCAAGCAAAAGTGGATGCAGCGAAAACAGCTTTAGACAAAGCAGCAGAATTATT
>CAUQZY010000029.1:0-20309 GCA_963522395.1 uncultured Streptococcus sp. | reverse complement strand
ATTTCACCATTGGCATTACCCTTTCTCACAAGAAAGAAGAAGAGGTTGTCAAACGTGCTTATGAGGTCATGAACATTTTGCGATCAGGCTTGTCAGAGACCAGTAACATTCTGGGGCCAACGCCAAAACCGATTGCTCGTACCCACAACCTCTATCATTACCAGATTTTAATTAAATATCGTTTAGAAGATGAGCTGGGGCCGACTCTAAATCAGGTTCTGGCCTTGACTCAAGAACGGGAAAATAGTGAGCTCCGTCTCAGCATTGACCATGAGCCACAGCAATTTTTATAAGAAGGAGAAGATATGACAAAACTAATCTTTATGGGGACACCCGACTTTTCAGCAACAGTCTTAAAAGGGCTTTTGACAGATGACCGTTACGAAATTCTAGCCGTTGTGACCCAGCCAGACCGTGCTGTTGGGCGTAAAAAAGTGATCCAGGAAACCCCAGTTAAACAAGCTGCCAAAGAGGCAGGACTTCCTATCTACCAACCTGAAAAACTATCTGGAAGTCCAGAGATGGAAACTATTATGCAGCTAGGAGCAGATGGAATTGTGACTGCTGCTTTTGGCCAGTTTCTTCCAAGTAAACTCCTTGATAGCATGGATTTTGCGGTCAACGTTCACGCGTCACTCCTTCCTAAACACCGTGGTGGTGCGCCTATCCATTATGCCTTGATTCAAGGGGATGAGGAAGCTGGTGTGACCATTATGGAAATGGTTAAGGAAATGGATGCAGGAGATATGATTTCTCGTCGCAGTATTCCTATCACGGATGAGGACAATGTCGGCACCTTGTTTGAAAAATTGGCGCTAGTTGGTCGTGATTTGCTTTTGGACACTTTGCCTGCCTATATTGCTGGGGAAATCAAACCTGAACCGCAGGATCTAAGTCAGGTTACCTTCTCTCCAAATATCAAGCCAGAGGAAGAAAAGTTAGATTGGACTAAAACCAATCGTCAACTCTTCAACCAAATCCGTGGGATGAACCCCTGGCCTGTTGCCCATACTTTCTTTAAGGGTGACCGCTTTAAGATTTATGAAGCCCTACCAGTAGAAGGTAAGGGAAATCCAGGTGAAATTCTCTCTATCGGCAAGAAAGAATTGATTGTCGCAACGGCAGAAGGAGCTTTGTCTCTCAAGCAAGTGCAGCCAGCAGGTAAACCTAAGATGGACATTGCTTCCTTCCTCAACGGTGTTGGACGTACATTGACTGTAGGAGAACGATTTGGTGACTAAAGTAGAAACGGCTAGAAGTTTAGCCCTAGCAGTATTAGAGGATGTTTTTATCAATCAAGCATACTCAAATATCGCCTTAAATAAGTATCTCAAGGGAAGTCAACTTTCAGCAGCAGACAAGGGTTTGGTGACAGAGATTGTCTACGGAACGGTAGCCCGTAAATTGACTCTGGAATGGTACCTATCCCACTTTATCGAAGACAGAGATCAGTTAGACAGTTGGCTTTATGTCCTTCTTCTCATGAGTACCTACCAGCTCCGTTATTTGGACAAGATTCCAGATCATGCTGTAGTCAATGAAGCAGTAGAATTAGCCAAAGTCCGTAAAAAAGGCAGTGAAAAATTAGTCAACGCCATCCTTCGTCGTATTCTGCGTGAAGGCTGGCCAGATATTGCCAGCATCAAGCGAAAAAACAAGCGTGATTCCATTGCCTATTCTCTCCCAGTTTGGCTAGTTGCCAAACTCAAGGAAGAATACGGAGAAGAGCGAGCACAGGCTATTTTTGAAAGTCTTTTGGTGCGCAACAAGGCTAGCATCCGAGTGACTGATTTAAACCGAAAAGAGGAAATCCAAGCCTTATTGGAGGCAAGTGATTCACCTTTGTCTGTTTCTGGTCTCGTCAAGGAGCAGGGGCATTTTGCAGGTCATGATTTGTTTTCGGAGGGAGCCATTACCATCCAAGACGAGTCCAGTCAATTGGTTGCTCCGACGCTTGATTTAAAAGGTGATGAGCAGGTTCTAGATGCCTGTGCGGCACCAGGTGGGAAAACAGCCCATATAGCCTCTTATCTTACGACAGGTCAGGTTACTGCTTTGGACTTATATGACCACAAGTTGGACTTGATTCAAGAAAATGCTCAACGTCTGGGAGTTGCAGATCGGGTTCAAAGGCAAAAATTGGATGCCAGAAAGGTGCATGAGTTTTTTGGTCAGGATTCATTTGATAAGATTTTGGTGGATGCTCCCTGTTCAGGAATCGGTCTTCTGCGCCGCAAACCAGACATCAAATACAATAAAGAAACGGCAGATTTCGCGTCCTTGCAGGAAATTCAGCTAGAAATATTAGGTAGTGTTTGTCAAACACTAGGCAAAGGTGGTATAATAACTTATAGTACCTGTACTATTGTCTCAGAGGAGAATTTTCAAGTCGTTGAGGCGTTTTTAGAAAGTCATCCTGAGTTCGAGCAGGTAAAACTAGAACATGAATGTAAGGATATCATGAAAGACGGCTGTATCCTCATCACACCTGAATTGTATGGAAGTGATGGATTCTTCATCAGTCAATTTCGTAAGATATCGGATTAGGAAGGAACTGACACATGGAAATTTCATTATTAACAGATGTTGGTCAGAAACGAACAAATAACCAAGACTATGTCAACCACTATGTCAATAGAGCTGGACGTACTATGATTATTTTAGCTGATGGGATGGGAGGTCATCGCGCAGGGAATATCGCTAGTGAAATGGCGGTAACAGACCTAGGTATAGCTTGGGTTGATACCCAAATCGATACAGTCAATGAAGTGCGTGAATGGTTCGCCAATTACCTCGAAATTGAAAATCAAAAGATTCATCAACTTGGACAAGATGATGCCTATAAAGGAATGGGAACAACTCTAGAAGCTGTTGCTATTATTGGCAATCAGGCTATCTATGCCCACATTGGGGATTCTCGTATCGGTTTGATTCGTGGAGAAGAATACCACCAGTTAACGAGCGACCATTCTTTGGTCAATGAATTGCTCAAGGCTGGTCAATTGACGCCAGAAGAAGCAGCCAGTCATCCACAGAAAAATATTATTACCCAGTCAATCGGTCAAAAAGATGAAATTCAGCCTGATTTTGGAATGATTACCCTTGAGCCAGGTGACTATCTCTTACTTAATAGTGATGGCTTGACAAATATGATTTCAGGCAGTGAGATTTGTGATATTGTAACCAGTGATATTCCTTTGGCAGATAAAACAGCGACGCTTGTGCGTTTTGCTAACAATGCAGGAGGTTTAGACAACATTACGGTTGCCCTTGTTTCTATGAACGAGGAGGATGCAAAATGATCCAAATCGGCAAGATTTTTGCCGGGCGGTATCGAATTATCAAACAGATTGGCCGAGGAGGCATGGCAGATGTCTATTTGGCCAAGGATTTGATTCTAGACGGGGAAGAAGTGGCAGTAAAGGTCCTGAGGACCAATTACCAGACAGATCCGATTGCTGTGGCGCGTTTCCAGCGGGAAGCGAGAGCCATGGCGGATTTGGACCATCCTCATATCGTTCGGATTACAGATATTGGTGAGGAAGACGGTCAACAGTATCTTGCAATGGAGTATGTTGCTGGACTAGACCTTAAACGTTATATCAAGGAACACTATCCTCTTTCTAATGAAGAAGCCGTCCGTATCATGGGACAAATCCTCCTAGCCATGCGTTTGGCCCATACCAGAGGAATTGTTCATAGAGACTTGAAACCTCAAAATATCCTCTTGACACCAGATGGGACTGCCAAGGTCACAGACTTTGGGATTGCGGTAGCCTTTGCTGAGACGAGTTTGACCCAGACTAACTCTATGCTGGGTTCGGTTCATTACTTGTCACCAGAGCAGGCGCGTGGTTCTAAGGCGACTGTACAGAGTGATATCTATGCCATGGGGATTATTTTCTATGAGATGCTGACAGGCCATATCCCTTATGACGGGGATAGTGCGGTGACCATCGCCCTTCAGCATTTCCAGAAACCACTACCGTCAGTTATAGCTGAAAATCCATCTGTGCCTCAGGCTTTGGAGAATGTTGTCATTAAGGCAACTGCCAAGAAATTGACAGATCGTTATCAGTCAGTTGCAGAGATGTATGTGGACTTGTCTAGTAGCTTGTCTTACAATCGTCGCAATGAGCCTAAACTGGTATTTAATGATACTACTAAGGCAGACACCAAGATGCTACCAAAGGTATCCCAGAGTACCTTGACTTCGATTCCTAAGGTGCAAACACAAGGTCCGAAGCCACAGACTGCGAAGCCTAGTCAACAGGTTTCAGAAGACAATTATGTAACCAAGCCTGTTAAGAAACGGAAATTTAGAGTTCGCTATATGATTTTGTTGGCCAGCATTGTATTGGTGGCAGCTTCTCTTATTTGGATACTATCCAGAACTCCTGCAACCATTGCTATTCCAGATGTGGCAGGTCAGACAGTGGCGGAAGCCAAGGAAACCCTCAAGAAAGCCAATTTTGAGATTGGCGAGGAGAAATCAGAGGCTAGTGAAAAGGTGGAAGAAGGGCGGATTATTCGTACAGATCCTGACGCTGGAACTGGTCGAAAAGAAGGAACGAAAATCAATTTGGTTGTCTCATCAGGCAAGCAATCTTTTCAATTGAGCAATTATATAGGCCGTAAATCTACAGATGTTATCGCAGAACTCAAGCAGAATAAGGTTCCTGAAAATCTCATCAAGATCGAGGAAGAAGAATCAAGTGAGAGTGAAGCAGGAACTATTCTCAGACAGAGTCTAGCTGCCGGAACAACCTATGATTTGAGCAAGGCCTCAACGATTACCTTAACCGTTGCTAAGAAAGTAACTAGCGTTGCCATGCCAAGTTACACAGGATCTAGTCTTGAATTTACTAAAAATAATCTCGTTCAAATTGTCGGTATTAAAGAAGCCAATATTGAAGTTGTAGAAGTGTCGACAGCTCCTGATGGAACTGCTGAAGGTACAGTCGTTGAACAGAGTCCAAAAGCGGGTGAAAAGGTTGATTTGACTAAGACGCGTGTCAAGATTTCAATCTACAAACCAAAAACACCGCCGTCAACGTCATCATCAGCACCAGCCCAACGTGGAAACCAAGGTTCTACTACGACACCAAATCAGGGGAACCAACAAGGAAATCAACGAGGGAATGCACCTGCTACTACTCAATCAAGTAGTGAAGGCAACCACGAAAATTCTCGTGATTAAACGAATCTTTGTCATGATTTCATGGCAAAGATTTTTTTTGAGTCCTAATTTGTGATAGAATAGAGGAAGTTGATAAAAGGAGGCAAGCATGGAAGAGTCAAAAGAATTAAATGCCGTCATCGATGTGATTATGTTAGCTGGAACCATTCTCCTCAAAAGTGGTTCAGAGATTCATCGTGTAGAAGATACCATGATTCGTATTGCGCATTCGCAGGGGATTGTGGATTGCAATGTTCTTGCCATGCCTGCTGCTATCTTTTTCTCCATTGAAAACACCAATATTTCGCGCATGAAGCGCGTGACCTCCTCTTCTTATAACATCGAAAAAGTCTGCGATGTGAACCAGATTTCTCGTCAGCTGGTTGGGGGGAGGATTGATTTAGAGACAGCCTTCAAGCAATTGACGGCCTTGCAAGCCCAACCTCTTCCTTATACCAAGTTACAGGTGACTCTGGCTGCGACTTTTAGTGCCCCTTTCTTCTCAATTATGTTTAGTGGAAATATCTACGATGCAATCGGGGCAGGAGTGGCTACCTTATTTGGTTTTGCCTTTTCCCTCTATGTGGAGAAGTTTATCCGAATTCCCTTTGTGACAGCCTTTGCTGGAGCCTTTGTCTTTGGGATGATAGCCCAGTTTTGGGCTCGCTACACAGGCTTTCCTTCAACAGCAGATTTGATTATAGCTGGTGCTGTCATGCCGTTTGTACCAGGGATTGCCTTGACCAATGCGGTCCGTGATATTATGACTAACCACATAAACTCTGGTATGAGCAAGATGTTTGAATCCTTGCTCATTACCCTTGCTTTAGGGGCAGGAACTTCTGTCGCCTTGGTATTGATGAACTAATATGACACTAACAACCTTTTTATTACAAGCAGTAGCAAGTCTTCTTGCTATCATCACTTTTTTAATCGTACTCAATGTGCAACGGTCTATGCTCTTACCTGGAGGGATTTTGGGCATGGCTGTCTGGCTAATCTATCTCTTGCTCAAGGAACCGACCAATGTCATTGTAGCCACCTTTATTGCAGCCATTATCGGTTCTTGTGTCAGTCAGATTTTAAGTATTCTTTATAAGACACCTGCAGTGGTCTTTATCTTGGCCATTTTGGCACCCCTGGTTCCGGGCTATCTGTCCTATCGGACAACTGCCTTTTTTGTGACAGGAGACTATAGTCACGCCATTGCCAGTGCTACCTTGGTTGTTATGTTGGCTTTGGTTATTTCCATTGGAATGGCTAGTGGAACAGTGATTCTCAGACTTTATTCCTACTTGCGAAAACAGCATAATAGTTAGAATAACAAGAGACTTGAATTTGTGAATCAAGTCTTTTTTCTCTTTTTTACTGCTATTTGTGATAAAATAGTATAGAACGATTTTTTACAATGAATGATAAAACAGAGGTAAATATGACAATCGGTATTGATAAGATTGGTTTTGCGACCAGTCAATATGTCTTGAAATTACAAGATTTAGCAGAAGCAAGAGGGACTGACCCAAATAAATATAGCAAGGGTCTCCTGTTAAACGAAATTAGTATTGCGCCTATGACTGAGGATATTGTAACCTTGGCGGCCAGCGCAAGTAATTCTATTTTGACTGATAAAGAAAAAGAAGAAATTGACATGGTCATCGTTGCGACAGAGTCAGGAATTGACCAGAGTAAGGCTGCGGCGGTCTTTGTTCATGGATTATTAGGTATTCAGCCTTTCGCTCGTAGCTTTGAAATCAAGGAAGCTTGCTACGGTGCTACTGCTGCCCTTCATTATGCCAAATTGCATGTGGAGAATTCTCCAAAGTCTAAGGTCTTGGTTATTGCTAGTGATATTGCCAAGTACGGTGTGGGGACTCCAGGAGAACCCACTCAGGGTGCTGGAAGTGTAGCTATGTTGATTACTCAGAATCCACGCATTATGGCCTTTAATAATGACAATGTAGCTCAAACACGCGACATCATGGATTTCTGGCGTCCAAACTATTCAAGCACTCCTTTTGTGAATGGTTTATATTCGACTCAGCAATATCTTGAGAGTCTAATGACAACTTGGACTGAGTACAAGAAACGCTATAATTGGACTACGAATGACTTTGCGGCTATTTGCTTCCACTTGCCTTACCCTAAATTGGCGCTAAAAGGCTTAAAAAAAATCATGGCTGAGAGTCTGACTCAAGAGAAAAAAGACCTCTTGCAAAATCATTTTGACCAGTCTATTCTCTATAGTCAAAAGGTGGGGAATATCTATACAGGATCCCTCTTCCTTGGGCTTCTGTCTCTCTTGGAAAATACAGATAGCTTGAAGGCTGGGGATAAAATCGCTCTTTATAGTTACGGGAGTGGTGCTGTGACGGAGTTCTTCAGTTGTGAATTGGTTGAAGGTTATGAAGCTTATCTGGATAAAGACCGCTTGAACAAGCTCGACCAACGAACTGCCTTATCGGTTTCAGACTATGAAAAGGTCTTCTTTGAGGAAGTGGACTTGGATGAATCTGGTTCAGCCAAGTTTACTGGTTTTGAAAATCAAGACTATGCCTTGGTGGAGATTGTCGACCACCAACGCCGTTATAGCAAGGTTGAAAAATAATGAAGATAAGTTGGAATGGATTTTCTAAAAAATCATACCATGAGCGCCTTGAGTTGTTGCGAGCTCAGGCGCTCCTTAGTCCTGAAAAGCAAAGGAGTCTGGAGCAGGATGAACAAGTCAGCTTGGCTGTTGCAGACCAGCTGAGTGAGAATGTGGTAGGAACTTTTTCTCTGCCTTATTCTATCATTCCAGAACTTTTGGTGAATGGGCAGGACTATACAGTTCCCTATGTGACAGAAGAACCCTCAGTGGTTGCTGCGGCCAGCTATGCCAGCAAAATCATTAAGCGAGCAGGTGGCTTTATTGCTCAAGTACATGAGCGCCAGATGATTGGGCAGGTAGCTCTTTATCAAGTTGATGATCCAGAGCTAGCGCAAGAGAAGATTACTAGCAAGAAAGCAGAACTCTTGGAACTTGCTAATCAAGCCTATCCTTCGATTGTTAAACGCGGGGGTGGGGCGCGTGATCTACATGTAGAAGAGATTAAAGGCGAAACAGACTTTCTCGTTGTTTATCTCCATGTCGATACCCAAGAAGCTATGGGTGCTAATATGCTCAACACCATGCTAGAAGCCTTGAAACCAGTCTTAGAAGAACTTAGTCAGGGACAGAGTCTCATGGGAATCCTGTCTAATTACGCGACCGATTCTCTGGTGACTGCAAGCTGTCGTATCGCCTTTCGCTACTTGAGCCGCCAAAAGGAGCAAGGACGGGAGATTGCGGAGAAAATAGCTTTGGCTAGTCAGTTTGCGCAGGCTGATCCTTATCGAGCAGCTACCCACAATAAAGGAATTTTTAACGGTATTGATGCCATTTTGATTGCCACTGGTAATGACTGGCGTGCCATCGAAGCAGGGGCTCATGCTTTTGCCAGTCGAGATGGACGCTACCAAGGTCTTAGTCGATGGAGTCTAGATACGGACACAGAAGAATTGGTCGGTGAGATGACCCTGCCCATGCCTGTGGCGACCAAGGGTGGCTCTATCGGCCTCAACCCTCGTGTAGCCCTCAGTCATGAGTTATTGGGAAATCCTTCTGCCAAAGAATTAGCCCAGCTTATCGTGTCTATCGGTCTTGCCCAAAACTTTGCAGCCCTGAAAGCTTTAGTCAGCACAGGAATTCAGCAAGGCCACATGAAATTGCAGGCCAAATCCTTGGCTCTCCTAGCAGGTGCTAGTGAATCCGAGGTTGCTCCCCTAGTTGAGCGCCTTATAGCAGAGAAAACCTTTAACTTAGAGACAGCCCAGCGTTATCTAGAAAACTTAAGATCATAAAAAAAACTCAGACGAATTGGTCTGAGTTTTCTTGTGTTTAAATACTTTTTCCTGGTAAAAGAGTAACTGGTAAGAAGTAACCTGTTGTCGCGACTTCCTTGCCTTCGATCTTCTGCAAAAGGAGGTCAACAGTGAGGCAGGCAATCTCTTCCAAGGGTTGCTTGATAGTAGCCAGTTGAGGGTAGTAATTCTCGATAAAGTAGGTCCCATCATAGCCGATGACCTTGAGCTCTTCTGGGACAGAAATGCCTAATTCTTGAGCGATTTTAATGACCAAAATAGCTGTCAAATCATCTGAAGCAAAGATGGCATCTGGCTTTTGTCGAGTCAAGATATTCTTGATTTCCATTTCTTTTCTGACGGGAGAAAAGTCACTGGAAACATTGATAATAGGAGCTTTTGGGAGTACGGATGCAAAACCAGCGTGGCGCAGTCCAGTTGGCGAATTGGAATTGTCATTCCCTGTAATCATAATGATAGACTGGGCGCCTGTCTTGACTAAGGTCTGGGCTGCGAGAACACCACCAGCATAATTGTCAGAGGAAACGACTGGAATATCTGGTGACAAGTTTCGGTCGAAGGAAATAATCGGCGCTGTCACACGATTGTAGTCTTCGATTCCTAGGTTGTGACTACCAGAAATGATGCCGTCCACTTGATTGGCTTCCAACATTTCGATGTATTCGCGTTCTTTTTCAGAATCGTGCTCACTGTTGCAGATGATGGTCTTGTACCCATTTTTAAAGAGTTGGTGTTCCAACTTATCAATCAATTCTGCATAGAAAACGTTGGAAATATTGGGGAAAATCAAGCCGATTAACTTAGCTGATTTTCCTTGCAGACTACGAGCTAGGTTGTTGGGTTTATAGCCCAATTCTCGCATGGCTTCATTGACTTTTTGGATAGTTTTCTCAGATAGATAACCTTTTTTATTGATAACCCGAGAAACGGTAGTAGGGCTGACGCCTGCAAGTTTGGCGACATCAGTTAGTTTTGCGACCATAATCTAATTCATAGTAAGTTCCAGTTGGGTTTCCAGATTTAATTAGGATACCATTTTGGTCCGCATGTGGGAAGACACGACCAGAAAATACTTTTTCTCCTTTATTGATGAAAATTTCAAAGACAGAGTTATCGATGAAAATCGTAGCAGTAGTAGCCTGATTCTCGATAGGGCAAGAACGAGTTGTCCCAAATTCTTGGGCATACTGTTCACCAGCCTGGCTACGATCTACTATCACTTGACCATTTACAAGGTCAAAGTTGATGGAAAGTCCCTTGCCTTCTTTATCAGCAAGTAAGACAATCTCGCTCTGGCTATTGGCTTCCAAGTTGAGCTCGAGTTCGTAGCTGTTATTGGTTTGAGCACGATTTGAGAAGACTTCTTCAGAGGCACGAAGGTCCTTGACAGCTGCGACTGGATATTGGTAGAGCTTGTCGTCTTTGATAGTGAGTTCCTTGACCAAAGAGAAGGTTCCTTGGTGGTCAAAACGGTCAGATGGGTAAGAAACATCTGGCAAGCCAAGCCAGCTAACAGCTAGAGCACGTCCATCAGGAGCGTTGAAGGCTTGAGTTGCATAGGCTTCGAAACCATAGTCCATGTTTTGAAGTTGAGATACATCTACCATTTTAGCATTTTCAGGGTCAAAGGAAGCCCCAATCTTATACATATTTGGAAAGATATTATCGTAGTCTAGAACTTTCTTATCCAATCCTTGTGGGCAGTAGAGAAGGACAGGTTGCTCCCCTACAAAGACCAGATTTGGACATTCCATCATGTAGGCAGTGCAGTCGTTAGCAAAGTCAAGATCGCCAACAGCTTGCCAGTTTGTATAGTCGTTGTCAACAGCCTTGTAGAGACGAACGAAGCCTTTTTTCTCCAAATCCTGTCCTCCGACGATAGCATAATATTGACCTTTAAAATTAAAAATTTGCGGATCGCGGAAGTGGTCTGTAGAGTCTGCTGGCTGGTCGATTAAGATCTTGTCAATCTTCGTAATATTGCCATCCTTATCCATCAAAGCCCCGATCTGGTATGGGTGACGAATCCAGTTTTCATCACGGACATTTCCTGTATAGAATAGGAACAAGTTATCGCCAAATTGCATAGCAGAACCAGAGTAGGCACCGTGGCTATCTAATGGAGTATCAGGCAAAACTTTGACACCAGTTTCTGTGAAGTGAACCAAGTCCTCACTTTCCAATTGAACCCAAGATTTCAAACCGTGGGCTGCACCAAAAGGAAAATTCTGGTAAAAGAGGATCCACTTTCCATCAAAGTAAGAAAAGCCATTTGGGTCGTTGAGAAGTCCTGTTTTTGGCTCAACATGGTAATGAGTATGCCATGGAGATTGTGCCATATTTTTCTTAATATTTTGAATTTCTTCTTGCGTCCAATCTTGATAAAGTCTGTAACGACGCTCAGTTGTCCATTCCATTCATTCATTCCTCCAAAAATCTTATCACTTTTAATAGTAACCGTTTTCGGTTAAAAAAGCAAGTCTTTTATGTTAAAAAAGAGGAAAAACTGTCAAACGTTTATCACAAATCAAAACCAGAAAACCAATCAACTTTTCAAGAAAATATGAAAGATAATGAAATAAAAGCCTGTTTAACCAAGGGTTCAAACTTATTTTTTCAAGGGATGTCTGTTAAAATAGTCAAAAACAATCAATCTGAAACGTGTCTACTAAGTGGATAGAATATTTTTTCTGCAAAACGCTTGACATATTTCTAAAACATGATAAAATAATAGTCGTAGGGCGGATAAAATCGCTTTCAAACAAGAACAAAATTTTATATAAGGAGATTTTTGCAAATGAACAATCAGGAAATTGCAAAAAAAGTCATCGATGCCTTGGGCGGACGTGAAAATGTCAACAGTGTTGCCCACTGTGCGACTCGTCTTCGTGTCATGGTCAAAGATGAAGGAAAAATCAATAAAGAAGTGATTGAGAACTTGGAAAAAGTTCAAGGTGCTTTCTTTAACTCAGGTCAATACCAAATCATCTTTGGTACTGGTACAGTAAACAAAATGTACGATGAAGTTGTTGCACTTGGTTTGCCAACATCATCTAAAGATGACATGAAAGCAGAAGCTGCTAAACAAGGGAACTGGTTCCAACGTGCTATCCGTACTTTCGGTGACGTTTTCGTTCCAATCATCCCAGTTATCGTAGCGACAGGTCTCTTCATGGGTGTGCGTGGTCTTTTGACTGCTCTTGGAATGACACTTCCAGCTGACGTGACAACTTACACTCAAATCTTGACAGATACAGCCTTTATCATCTTGCCAGGTTTGGTTGTGTGGTCAACCTTCCGTGTATTCGGTGGAAATCCTGCCGTTGGTATCGTTCTTGGTATGATGCTTGTTTCTGGCTCACTTCCAAATGCTTGGGCAGTCGCTTCAGGTGGTGAAGTAACTGCTATGAACTTCTTTGGTTTCATCCCTGTTGTTGGTTTGCAAGGTTCAGTTCTTCCAGCCTTCATCATCGGGGTTGTCGGAGCTAAATTTGAAAAAGCTGTCCGCAAGGTTGTTCCAGATGTCATTGACCTCTTGGTAACACCATTCGTGACACTTTTGGTCATGTCTATCCTTGGACTCTTTGTCATTGGACCAGTTTTCCACGTCGTTGAAAACTACATCCTTATCGCTACAAAAGCGATCCTTAGCTTACCATTTGGTCTTGGTGGTTTCTTGATTGGTGGGGTTCACCAATTGATTGTCGTGTCAGGTGTGCACCACATCTTCAACTTGCTTGAAGTTCAATTGCTTGCTGCTGACCATGCTAACCCATTCAACGCTATCATCACAGCTGCTATGACAGCTCAAGGTGCTGCGACTGTTGCGGTTGGTGTTAAAACTAAAAATCCAAAACTGAAAACACTTGCTTTCCCAGCTGCTCTTTCTGCCTTCCTAGGTATTACAGAGCCTGCTATCTTCGGGGTGAACTTGCGCTTCCGTAAACCATTCTTCCTTTCATTGATTGCTGGTGCAATCGGTGGTGGATTGGCTTCTATCCTTGGACTTGCAGGTAATGGTAGTGGTATCACCATCATCCCTGGTACAATGCTTTACATCGGTAACGGACAACTTGCCCAATACCTTTTCATGGTAGCCGTATCATTTGCCCTTGGTTTCGCTCTTACTTATATGTTTGGTTATGAGGATGAAAAAGAGGTTGCTACTGAAGTAGAGACAGAACGTTTGGTCCAAGAAGAAACAACTGGTAACATTCCAGCAGCTCTTCAAAATGAAACACTTGTAACTCCTATCGTCGGTGATGTTGTAGCTCTTGCTGATGTTAATGACCCTGTTTTTTCAAGTGGAGCTATGGGACAAGGTATCGCTGTGAAACCAAGTCAAGGTGTGGTATATGCACCAGCTGATGCTGAAGTTTCAATCGCCTTTCCAACAGGACACGCTTTTGGTTTGAAAACAACTGATGGTGCTGAAGTTTTGATCCACGTTGGTATTGACACTGTATCTATGAACGGTGAAGGTTTTGAAGCAAAAGTTGCTCAAGGTGATAAGGTTAAAGCTGGCGATGTTCTTGGAACATTTGACTCAAACAAAATCGCTGCAGCTGGACTTGATGATACAACAATGGTTATCGTTACAAATACAGCTGACTACGCTTCAGTAGCTCCAGTCGCAACAGGTTCAGTTGCGAAGGGTGATGCCGTTATTGAAGTGAAAATCTAATACTCTTCGAAAATCAAATTCAAACCACGTCAGCTTCGCCTTGCCGTACTCAAGTACAGCCTTCGGCTAGCTTCCTAGTTTGCTCTTTGATTTTCATTGAGTACAATATTCCCTCTCACAATGAAAACGAACAAATGACATGTTTGTTCGTTTTTGCTTGAATGGTAAGATTTACAGAGGAAAATCTAAAAAATAGAGAAATTTAGACTTTCGAAATATGCTATAATAAAGAAAATAAAAACAAGAGGTTTATCATGACAAAATTATATGGAAGCTTGGAAGCGGGCGGTACAAAGTTTGTCTGTGCTGTCGGTGATGAAAACTTTAACGTTGTAGAAAAAACACAATTTCCAACAACAACTCCAATCGAAACAATCGATAAAACCATCGAGTTCTTCTCAAAATTCGATAACCTTGCTGGTCTTGCAGTTGGTTCATTTGGTCCGATTGATATTGATAAAAACTCAAAAACTTATGGCTTTATCACGACGACTCCAAAACCAAACTGGGCAAATGTGGACTTGCTTGGTGCCCTTCGTCGCGCCCTCAACGTGCCAATGTACTTCACTACAGACGTAAACAGCTCTGCTTATGGTGAAGTGGTTGCCCGTAACAATGCTGGTGGTCGTATCGAAAACTTGGTTTACTACACAATCGGTACAGGTATCGGTGCAGGTGTTATCCAACGTGGTGAGTTTATTGGCGGTGTGGGGCATCCTGAGATGGGTCACTACTATGTTGCTAGACATCCAATGGATATTGAAAAAGAATTTAAGGGTGTTTGTCCTTTCCATAAGGGATGTCTGGAAGGCTATGCAGCTGGTCCAAGTTTGGAAGCTCGTACAGGTGTTCGTGGGGAAAATATTGAACTCAACAACCCTGTTTGGGATGTTCAAGCCTACTATATCGCTCAAGCTGCGGTCAATGCGACAGTGACTTTCCGCCCAGACGTGATTGTCTTTGGTGGAGGGGTCATGGCTCAACAACACATGCTGGACCGTGTCCGTGAGAAATTTACAGCTCTTCTCAACGGTTACCTACCAGTACCAGATGTGCGTGACTACATCGTCACTCCAGCAGTCGCAGGAAATGGTTCTGCCACACTTGGGAACTTTGTCCTTGCAAAAGAAGTTTCAAAATAAAGCACAAAATCCGCTTGGGAAACCAAACGGATTTTTTATGTGTCAAAGCATTTGCCAGAAAAAGTCAATAATATAGGTCAGACCGTAGGTATAAACCACGAGGGTAAAGGGCTTGGTCAGAATGATGATGGTCATATAGCGCTTGAAGCTCATCTTGGTCAGGGCAGCCAGCATACAGAGAAAGTCAGCTGGACTAATGGGCCAAATCATCATAAAGATAAAGAAACGGTCAAAACGATTGCCCTTATCCAACCAGCCGATATACTTGTCGTAGGTGCGCTTGCTGACGACAGACTGGACAAAGGCAGCTCCGTAGAGGCGCACCAGATAAAAGATAATGGCACAGCCAATCACGATGCCGATATAGTTGTAGATAGTCCCGATGATGTGGCCGTAGATAAAGACCCCAGCCACCGAGGTCAAGGCCCCTGGAATGATAGGGACAACCGTCTGTAAAATCTGTAAAAAGATAAAGAGAGGTGGCCCCCAGATACCTGCCTGCTGGATAAAGGCAGAGAGGGTTTCCTTAGACTGTAAAACCCCAGCCTGATAAGCCCAAATACAGAAAATCAAACTCCCAACCCCACCGACAATCGATGAGATATTGATAACTCGCTGCAGAAGGGGAGAAACAGCTTTCATTTGTTTATCCTGTGACATGTAAACTCCTCATAGATAGTATATTTCTACTATACCATATTTTGGAGGAGAAAGGGGGAATGAGTCTTTGATAGTAAGCGTCGATTGACTGGTTTGAACAAGAATGAGAAAAAAGTTAAAGAAGAAGTAGTTAGCTAAAACTAAACGAGGCTGGGACAAAAAGATTTTGATTTTAGGAATTCTTTATTATAAATTTTTAAAATCGATAGATTAAAAAAAGCGAACAAGACAGAATTCTGAGTATCAGATAACTTATTTTGTTCGCTTTTTTATATTTATGGTTAGACTTTTGTCCCAGACTCGTTTTTTTGTTGATTCGTGGTATAATTTTAGTAATTATCCATAATGTAGAGGAGAAAAATTCATGGCAGATACTATTCTAATTCTGGGTAACGGTTTTGATATTGCTATGGGGCGAAAGACGAAGTATACAGATTTTATTGAGTTTGAAAAACAATTATTTTCTAATCCAGATGAGAAGTTGCTGGAGTTTCTAAAAGTCACAAATCTTTGTATTGAGAAATACAGAGATAATTTGTATTTGAAATTTATCAATGAGAATAAAGGTACTCTTGGAGATAATTGGTCTAATCTTGAAACCATGATTTCTCAACTTGCAGATGCAATAATGTATTTCAAAGAAAATAATGATTTATTATTCAAAGTTGCTACTACAGGACGAATTTGGTTATTGGAAGAGGAATTATTACAAGAAAAAAATTATAGGTCAAAATTATATATTGCAGATATGTTTTTTTCACTATTTCATGAAAAAGGCTGGGGTTCTTTGGAGAGAGAAGTTGCACTCGAAAAATTGAATAATGAATTTATCAATCAACTTGATTTATTAATTGAGCTATTAGAAATTTATCTGTCGTATTTAGATTATATAGATTTTGATGTTCAAAAGATTGAAGCAAGGCCAACAGCTCTAGATGCAATATCAGATTTATCAAATTCTTCAGTTCTAAACTTTAATTATACTAATACATCAGGATATTTATTTGGGACTTCTGAGGAAAAAACTCATTTTATACATGGCCGAATTGATTTGGATAGAACTTTCAACCGAATCAATACGATGGTCTTTGGAATTGAGGACAAAGAAAATGATGTCAACAGTGATTTAATTCCTTATCAGAAATATTACCAAAGAGTTGTTAAAGAAACAGGAACTAAATTTGAAGAATTTTTCAAACCAGTATATGAGTATTCAAATGTGGGGATAGCAAAATCATTTCCTAAAAATATCATTATTTTTGGTCACTCAGTAGATCCCTTGGATAAAGAAATATTCCAAAATTGTTTTAAATTAGTAGATATTGTATCAGAACAGAATAGAATGTTTAAATATCGATTTATTTTCACTTATTTCAATGAACTAGCAAAACGATCTATTATTAAGAATCTCGCAATCATTCTGGGGAAAGAAAAACTGATAGAGTTAACAGGAAAACAGAATGTTGTATTTGTAAAGAGTGATGATATGGAAGGTTTGAAAGATGCTCTACTACCATGATAAAGTCAAAAAATAATTGAATTTATAGAAAACAATGGTCAAATATTATTTTTAAAATAGTTCATAACCCACTCGCTCTTTTCATTTCGAGTGGGTTTTCTTAAAATATGATAAAATAAAGAGATAATACATTTTTGAAAGAGTTTTAGATATAACTTTGTTTCCATATTTCCGGGGAACTAGTAGAAAGTAAGGAGAAATATGGAAAATAATAATCAACTTGCCCTTTGCCAGCGACTCTGGGCGAGAAACAAATACCTCGTGTTGAGCCATTCCAGCAATATTTACAATGAGATTCGCCAATACTTGAAGAATGAAGAGGCGGAGGTGAGTCATGTTCAAGAACTGATCGATCATGCCTGTCAGATTCCAGAACACAGGGGTCAGGTTTGCAATGCCTTTCAGCATATTTGGGGATATTTCAAGAAGAAAGCAACGGAGACTGAACGCAAGGATTTTATATTTTTACTGGAGCGTTATCACTCTGGTTATGCCACCAAAGAAGAATTAATTGCTAAGACGAGAGATTTGCTTGAATGTTACCCAAATGCTTATCTGCAACATTCTACCTTGTTGAAAGGAGACTCCAATGAGACTTTGGCATGAGGCTTTGATTTCACAACTTCCCCGTCCTCAGCTCTTGGGGCAACATCGAGAGTGCTGCGCTCTGCGTGGCAATGGCTGGGGCAGAAAGCATGCGACGGTGGACTATGTCTTTACCCACTCGCCCTATCGTCTCTATGCCTATCATCGCTTAATCATGGAGGAGATGGCTGGTCGTGGCTACAATGTCAGTCCAGAGTGGTTGGACAAGAACTACCGAGGTAAGACCTGCCCTCCTTATCAAGATTTAGCAGAGGAAAAGTTGATTAGTCCTATATACAGCGAACATGATGCAGCCTACTATGAGGAGTGTCTGGCTAATCTCCGAGAGAAGGGGATCAACTTATAGTCTTTTCTAATAACAAGCCATAGTCACTTATAAGAATTACTAATAACGCGTTTGAACCGTCTAACTGAAATAAGGCTATAAAACAAGCTACACAAAGGATTTGAGGCATTTGTCTCAAGTCTTTTTCTTTTGTCTAAAACAGAGATATAGTTTCAAACTATATCAAAGCCTAATTTTTTACAATTATACAGACGATTTCTTTTCTGTTAAGATAGTTTCAACAACAAATTTTGGAGGACACATCATGTCAACTACAATCATCGGTTTCCCTCGTTTGGGAGAATTCCGCGAATTAAAATTTACAACTGAAAAATACTTTAGAAAAGAAATCTCAGAAGAAGAACTCCTGGCAGCCGCAAAAGACTTGCGTGCTAAACACTGGAACATTGTCAAAGAAAAAGGCATCACTGAAATCCCATCAAATGACTTTTCTCACTATGACAACTTCCTAGATGCAGCCTTCCTTTTCAACGTGGTACCTGCTTCAGTTCAAAACTTGGACTTGTCTGACCTTGAGCGCTACTTCGCTTTGGGTCGTGGTTACCAAGGAGAAAAAGGGGATGTTCGCGCCCTTCCAATGAAGAAATGGTTCAACACCAACTACCACTACATCGTTCCTAAATTTGAAAAAGACACTCAAGTCAAACTTGCAGGTCACAAGATCTTCGATGAGTTCCAAGAAGCAAAAGAACTTGGTCTCAACACTCGTCCTGTCCTTGTAGGTCCATTCACTTTCCTTCAATTGTCAGACTTTGAAGAAGGCGTGAAAGCAGAAGACTTCGTAGACAGCTTAGTGGCTGCTTATCAAGAAGTTTTTGCTAAATTGGCAGAACTTGGTGCGACTCGCATCCAATTGGATGAAGCGGCTCTTGTCAAAGACTTGACAGCTGAAGAAAAAGCGCTCTTCTTGAACCTCTACAACAAACTTTTGGCTGACAAAAAAGGTCTTGAAGTCTTGCTTCAAACTTACTTCGGAGATGTTCGTGACGTTTACGCTGACCTTGTAAACTTGCCAGTAGATGCTATCGGTCTTGACTTCGTTGAAGGTAAGAAAACTCTTGAACTCGTTAAAGGTGGCTTCCCAGCTGATAAGACTCTTTATGCAGGTATTGTCAATGGTAAAAACATCTGGCGCAACAACTACGAAAAGAGCTTGGCTGTTCTTGAACAAATTCCAACTGAAAACATTGTATTGACAAGCTCATGCTCACTTCTTCATGTGCCATTTACAACAGCTAATGAAGAATTTGAACCAGCTATCTTGAACCACTTTGCCTTTGCAGTTGAAAAATTGGATGAGATTCGTGATTTGGATGCTATCCGCAATGGTCAAGGTGAAGAAGCACTTGCAGCCAACAAAGAACTCTTTGCGACTGAGCGTGTTGGTGAAAATGCTGAACTTCGTGCGCGTATCGCTGGCTTGACAGACGCAGACTACACTCGTTTGCCAGCCTTTGCAGAACGTGAAGCTATCCAAGAAGAAGCATTCAAACTTCCAGCTCTTCCAACAACAACTATCGGTTCATTCCCTCAAACTAAAGAAGTTCGTGCGAAACGTTTGGCTTACCGTAAAGGTGAATTGTCTCAAGAAGAGTACGATGCTTTCCTTGCTGAAACGATTGACGAATGGATCAAATGGCAAGAAGATATCGACTTTGATGTCCTTGTTCACGGTGAGTTCGAGCGTAATGACATGGTTGAGTACTTCGGTCAAAACTTGTCAGGTTACCTCTTCTCTAAAAATGGTTGGGTACAATCATACGGTATGCGTGGGGTTAAACCACCAATCATCTGGGGTGATGTGACTCGTCTCAACCCAATCACTGTGAAATGGTCTAGCTATGCACAAAGCCGTACTGACAAACCTGTTAAAGGTATGTTGACTGGACCTGTTACCATCCTCAACTGGTCATTCCCACGTGAAGACATCTCTATCAAGGATTCTACTCTTCAAATCGCCCTTGCTATCAAGGATGAAGTGCTTGACCTTGAAGCTGCTGGTGTGAAAATCATCCAAATCGATGAGGCTGCTCTTCGTGAAAAATTGCCGCTCCGTCGTAGCGACTGGTACGAAGACTACCTTGACTGGGCAATTCCTTCCTTCCGCTTGGTACACTCAACAGTAGCGTCAGATACACAAATCCACACTCACATGTGTTACTCAGAATTTACAGATATCATCCCAGCTATCGACAACATGGATGCGGACGTTATTTCCTTTGAAGCTAGCCGTTCAAACCTTGAAATCTTGGACGAACTCAAAGCGAAAAACT
>CAUQZY010000028.1:0-20342 GCA_963522395.1 uncultured Streptococcus sp. | reverse complement strand
TTGATAGGACTATTATAGCTCCAAAAATCAAGAAAAAATAGGGACAATGATAGGGAAAAATAGGAATTTAATCAGGTTATTTAGAAATCTTACAAAAAAAGCCAGACACAGTCTGACTTTGATGGAAACAGAAAAGAAAATTCACTAGTCTTCCCTACTTACCTGATAATAAATGAGATCCGCAAGATAGCCTTTTCTCTCCACCCCATTTGCAACAGTTTTTAGATAGGACATTCCAGCCTTCTCCATGACACGACCTGAAGCTGGATTGAGACTGGCATATCGAGCTTTGACTTTTTGAAAACCTGCTTGAGTAAAACAAAAGTCCAACACAGCTTTCAAGGCCTCTGTCATAAGACTTTGACCCCAATAGTTTTTTCCTAAAACATAGCCAATTTCACAACTTGAATCATCCTCATCTATTTCAACGATGCTGATATCTCCGATCACTTGCCCTGGGTTTTCTTGTAGGCAAATGGCCCATTTGTAATAGTTGTGATTGGTATAGGAGGCAACCCAATTTAGAATCGAGTTCCGAGTGACCTCGACATCAGGATGAGGATCCCAGGTGACGTAGGTTAGATTCTCAGGAGACGAAGCCCAATTTTGAAACATGGCTTCCGCATCACTCTCCACAAATCTTCGCAAGATTAAACGATCTGTCTGTAATATTTGCGTACCGATTGCTTTCATGACGCCACCTCGCTTTCTGATAGATGATTCTATGTCCAATCTCCATTGAAACTTGTTTTGCTTTTGAATTTCAAGGTAATAAGCTAAAAAGGTCCACTGGACTTCCTAGCTTACTTGTTTCCATGCTAGGGGTAAAGGGACTAAACTCAGCAACAGCTAGAAAACGAGTTTTTTGTCTAATCCCTTGACGCAGTCGCTGTCTGGTTTGAAATGCGCTCTAGCAAGCTTTTTCAAACCTAGTCATCGTTGCGGGGGTGAGACGACGAAATCGAACTCTGTGAGTTACCGGACCTTCCTCGCTTACCTGTTTCCGTGCTCGGGCTGAAAACCTCCACTGGAGGTTCCTCGTTTTCTTATTTCTAGACTCGGGCTAAAAAGGTCCCCCGGACCTTTTTACTCCCAAAAGTCATCAAATACGGTGATGGGTAGGTGGCGTTTATGTTGACCTTTGTGCCACCAGTTTTCGATAGTCGTTTGGGCTTCTGGGCTGATTGTTTTGCCTTCTAGGTAGTCGTCAATCTCTTCATAAGTGACTCCGAGGGCTACTTCATCAGCCAGACCTGGTTTGTCTTCTTCTAGGTCTGCCGTTGGGATTTTTTCATAGAGGGCTGGGTCTGCACCAAGTTCCTGCAAGAGTTGTTTTCCTTGACGCTTATTGAGGCGGTAAAGAGGGAGAATATCTGCACCACCGTCACCAAACTTGGTAAAGAAACCTGTGATATTTTCCGCGGCGTGATCTGTTCCAATGACCGCTCCGCTATGGGCACCCGCAAGGGCATATTGGGCAATCATACGACTACGAGCTTTGATATTTCCCTTGTTGAAGTCTGAAACAGGACTGCCTGTCGCTTCAACTGCAGCTGTCATAGCATCTGCAGACTCCTTGATATTCACCACTAAACTGATATCTGGCTGGATAAAGGCTAGTGCTTTTTGAGCATCTGCTTCATCGGCTTGCACTCCGTATGGCAGGCGGACAGCGATAAATTTGTAGCTGTCATCTCCCGTTTCTGCTCGCAGTTCTTCCATAGCTAGTTGCGCCAATCGACCTGCTAAAGTTGAGTCTTGTCCCCCAGAAATCCCTAGTACAAAGGTTTTAAGAAAGGGATGTTTTTTCAGGTATCTCTTTAAGAAATCAATGGAACGACGGATTTCTTCCTGGGCATCAATCACTGGTTTGACACCCAGTTGCTGAATAATAGTCTCTTGCAAACTCATTCTTCTTCTCCTTCACCAAGAGCTTCCTTGCGCATTTTGTCTATCAAGTCCATCTTATCTTGCCATACATCACGCGCCAAATCCACTGGATAGTGTTGCGGATTGAGCACGCGCTTGTACTCATCCCAAAGCTTGTCAAATTCCTTACGAGCATAAGCCTGAATCTCAGTCAAGCTAGGCAGATTGTAAATCAATTTTCCGTCTTTGAAGATATCCACCAAGAGAGGAACAGCATCAAAATTACGAACCGTCTTCTTGATGTAGGTATAAGTCGGATGGAACATCTTGATTTCTGTCATGTCGCTCACATCCACACCATCATAAGTGATGTAGTCACCTTCTGACTTGCCTTTTTCACGACTGGTAATGCGCCACACCTGCTTCTTACCTGGCGTAGACACTTTTTCCGCATTATTAGACAGCTTGATAGTATTGCGCATATTACCATTTTCATCTTCGATTGCAACAATCTTGTAAACCGCACCAAGAGCTGGCTGGTCATAAGCTGTAATCAGCTTGGTACCCACGCCCCAGACATCAATCTTGGCCTTTTGCATCTTGAGATTGAGGATAGTATTTTCGTCCAAATCATTAGAAGCATAAATCTTAGCCTCTGTAAATCCAGCCTCGTCCAGTTGCTGACGAACTTTCTTGGAAATGTAAGCAATATCCCCAGAGTCAATCCGAACACCCATAAAGTTAATCTGGTCGCCCAGCTCACGCGCCACCTGAATGGCAGCTGGAACTCCAATGCGAAGGGTATCATAGGTATCCACAAGAAAGACGCAATTTTTGTGGGTCGCAGCATAAGCCTTGAAAGCCTCATAGTCGTTACCATAAACCTGCACCAAGGAATGGGCATGGGTCCCCAAGACAGGAATATTAAAGAGTTTACCAGCACGCACGTTGCTAGTTCCATTGGCACCACCAATCACCGCTGCGCGTGTTCCCCAGATAGCCGCATCCATCTCTTGCGCCCGACGTGTCCCAAACTCCATCAAGGGTTCATCTTCAATGACTGAACGAATACGAGCTGCCTTAGTCGCCACTAATGTCTGGTAGTTGACGATGTTCAAAAGAGCCGTTTCGACCAACTGACATTGAGCTAGAGGTCCTTCCACCTGCACAATAGGCTCATTAGCAAAGACCAAATCCCCTTCTTGGGCAGAACGAACAGTCAACTCCAACTTGAAATTGCGAAGGTAATCCAAGAATGCCCCATGATAGCCCAGCGACTCCAAATAGGCAATATCACTATCTGAAAAGCGCAAATCTTCAAGATACTTCACAATTCTTTCCAAACCTGCAAAAACTGCATAGCCATTCTTAAAAGGCTGTTGGCGGAAATACACCTCAAAGACCGCCTTTTTATTGTGAATCCCTTGGTCAAAGTAAACCTGCATCATGTTAATCTGGTACAAGTCCGTGTGCAATGTCAAACTATCATCTGGATACATACTTTTCCTACTTCCTTAGCTAGAAACTCATGAAAACTTTCAAAAACTTTCATGTATTACAATAAATTAGTACTATTATATCACATTTTAGCTGGATTGAGAAAAGAGTAACAAGCTATTCACCACTCTCCAATTCATCCATGTCTTGCTCAAACTTTTTCTGAGCCCATTCGCCATAGCTCTTCAGACCGAGATTGCCGATAAAAACCCAAGGAAGGTAAATGACATAAGTAATCGCCCAAGCAGATAGGTATTTAACGTTCAAAGGATTGTGCTGATAAATTTCTATGTTGAATTGATAATTCTGTAACATCAAAAGAGCCGTAATAGCCAAGGTTAGGAAAAAACAACCCAAAATCGTAAAATGAAAACGACTATAGTAGGTCACTCCCAGATAACGGGCACGATTGAAAAAGAAGAAAATTCCTACTATCAGAGTATACACTAGAAAATTCGGATTAAAAAGAGAGGGAGCTAATACAGCCACCAAATAGCTTAGAAGCACAAGCCCAATGAAGAGGGTAAAGGATTCCGCTCCAGCTTTATTGATTAGTTGTTCTTCTCTTTCGTCAAGTAATTGATAATGAATGAATTTATTTACCATCTTCTTCCTCCCAAAATAGTTGGTCTAGGGTTTTCCCTAAACATCTGCAAATGGACTGGCAGAGCGAGAGACTGGGATTATATTTTCCAGCCTCTATCAAACCAATAGTCTGGCGTGTTACACCAACAGCCTCTGCCAATTGACCTTGAGTTAAATCAAGCTCTACCCGAGCTAATTTTAATTTTAAATTTTTAGCCACCTGCGTCCTCCTTATAGTTTTAATACTCATCTACTCTTAAAAAATCCAAAACCAACACAAGCTGTCAGCTATTTATTATAACCTCATTAATTAGCACTCCAATATTATCTTCAGCCTAAAATCAGTATGTTGTATTGTTTGAAATAAACTTCCTAGTTTGCTATTTGATGTTTTGTTTAGTATTAGCTTTAGTAGGGTCTTTTAAACGAGTTTTGATTGCTTGTATTTCTTGTTTAGTTGATTTCATATCACTATTATATAATGCTTTTGGAAATGAGTCTAGCATAAGACAAAAACGTGTACACAGCAAGAGCAGGAGCTTAGCAAGATGACTTTTTTTTTGCTGGATTTGCAGTCTGCAAAATAATACTAAATAAAACTAAAATGAATACTCCTTGCTTTTCTTGAGAGTGAAAAAGTACAATAAAATGATTGTAGTGATTACCACAAGATACTGACTAATAGACATCGTATTTGAAGCCACAAATACAGGTAAAGAATAAAAAGGAAGAAGTTCAATTGCTTTGATAAACAAATCATTACTAGTATTCGTCATAATCGTATTTAATATATTAGGGATAAAGAGTAGTAAAGCTACTAAAATACCAAATACCAAGCCACTTTTCAATTTGTATAAATAGAAAATATAAGATAATAGAAAATAAAATAGGACTAACAAAATTGTATTGACTACAATGGCTGCTATAAAATCTAATCCTAAAGCACCTGGAACACCCAATTTACTTACGATGACTAGTAGCACAATGCCATTCAAAGCATAAATAATGGAAACTGAGATGGCATATAGAAAATTAGACAAGACGTAAATCATCCGATTTTTCTGTTGATTATAAAACAAACTGATTGTATTATGAGAAAAATCTCTACTAATGACTCGGTTAGCATGTATAACAGCCATTAACATACCGAGCATAGCATAAAAGTTTGAAATATGCTTAATACCAAGTGATGTCCCTTGAGTCTTTAGAATAAAGAATGTAACCAGTATCGACGGTATAAACGAGATAATCAAACCGAGATATATTACGCCTGATGAATATAAATCCCTTATATTTTCCTTAAGAAAATTCAATTTACTTAATTTCATGATTATAACCTTCCTTTATTTTGAACGATTTAGATAAATATCTTTAAGCGTCTCTTTTTTAGTTTCAAAATCAACTACTTTAATAGAGTTTTCGTTAAAAAATTTAAAAAGCTCACTACTTTGAATATTCCCAGACATAGTAATTCCCAGTCCCTCTTCCTGAACAATATCCCCAAATTCTTGTTTGGTAATGAAAATGTCTCTATCTGTAGCTGATGAAAAAGCTATCTCAAACAAGCAATTATGACTATCTTTTCCTACTTTTTGAAATGTCAAAAGCCCGTTCTCCAAGAAAAGAACTTTCTCACAAATTTCTTCAATGTCTTCTAATTTATGACTCGATATTAAAATTCCCACGTTTTCATTTAAAGCTAATTTTTTTAGAACCGCTAAAACTATTTGTGATGATTCAATATCTAAACCATTAGTCGGTTCATCTAAAATCAATATATCAGGTTCCGTAACAAGAGTTAGAAGTAAAGCTAATTTTTGTTTTGTACCCAAAGAATAGGTCTTTACTTTTTTATTAATAGACTGAGTCAAATCTAACTCTTGGATCAAACTTCCAAATCTTTCTTGATTGTAGTCAACACCATATAAGTTTGCTAGATATTTTAAATTCTCTAAACCTGTTTTAGATAAAAATAATTTTGGTTCTTCAATTAAATACCCAACATTATCACTACTTATAATATTCCCTGAAGTCGGTTGATTATTCTGAACAAGAATTTTCATCAATGTACTTTTGCCAACTCCGTTTCTCCCTACTAGACCAACAATTTCACCCTTATTAAGTTCAAAATTTATATCTTTGAGAATGATTGAATGACCATAATGCTTACTTACATTTATAACTTCCATTTTTTATTCCTCCATTAATATTCTCGGTTTTCTCTTTGATTCTCATTAATTTTAAAAAGTTGCGCCTCTTTTTAAAAATATTATATCATATATCTAACTTAATGCAATATATAAATGTCATTTTGTAAAATTTTATTAACAAAAAACTCTCTACCATAAAAATAGAGAGTGTTAAGTTTAAATATAGGATTTCAAAATATCGACGACATCACTTCTTTTCTTAACCTGATAGGACTTGATTCCCAATTTCTCAGCTACGATTGCATTGTCTTCAATATCGTCTAGAAAGACACAATTTGTAGAATTTAACTGGTATTTATCGAGAATCCCCTTCATACTTATGTCAAGAACCCCTCTTTGCCTTATACTTTCATATTCACCTTACAAATCCTTTTGGTAATAATATCTTTGCCCAATGTAGGGATAGTCTTGTAAGGTAAAGACTTCCTTGTAGCCATGCCTTTTATAAAAATCTGGAGCTTGAAACTGGTAAGTATTGACAAAAGCAAATCGACAGTTTCGATTCTTAGCTTCAGTTTCTACTTGCTGTAATAGTCTTGAACCGATTCCTTGCCCCCTCAGTTCCTCTTTTACAAATAAATACTCGATTTCTAGCCAATTTCCAAAAGTCTCTGCTATCAAACCTGCCAGGAGATTGCCCTTTTCATCTTCGACATAAAGATTAAGCGGCTCACTTTCAGCTTCTTCTCGTTTTGAACGGTTATAAACACGAATCAAATTTCCAATTTCTTGTGCCTTCTGGGAATCCTCATTTTCCAATTTAAAGTACATCTAAACCTCCTCAAATACTGTTACAACTTGATTATAGTCTTATTTCAATAGACTGTCAAACTAGCAAAAACCCACCAACCTGAGTTGATGAGTCCTTAATCTATTTTCTAAATTTCCACTGGCTGTAAATCCCAAAACCGATAATCCAGATAGCTGATCCAATTGCTCCTACAAATGTAGACTCTTGTAAAAAGAGGGTTACAAAGACAAAGGCAAAGAAGAGCATGGTTAAAGGATTTAGGAAACGATAATGGGGCATGAGATAGCCATCCGCCATAAAATCCGATGACTTGCGGTATTTAAGGTGAGCCACCATAATCAAGATATAAATGGCGATATAGACACCAGACGACGATGCCGTAATCAAGGCAAAGGCATCCGAAACTCCTGGCAAGACATTGATAAAGGCTGCTAGGGCAATCAAAATCGCTGAAGCGATGATAGCATTTTGTGGCACATTGTGTCTAGAGAGAGTATCTGCCTTAATTGCTTTTAGGAAGCGATTTGGCGAATCATGGGCAATCTGGTATAAATGACGTCCTGTTGAATAAAGGGTTGAGTTAAGAGCAGATGCTGCTGAGGTCAAAACGACGAAGTTAATCAAGGCTGCCGCCCACTTGATACCTGCCAATTCAAATACTGTAACAAAAGGTGAATCAGTCGATGCAAGTTCGCGCCATGGGATAATGGACATAATGGCTAAGAGGGCACCACCGTAGAAAAAGGCGATACGCAAAGGAATTTCCTTAACGGCTTTTGGCAATACCTGACGTGGATTTTTGGTTTCAGAAGTTGTTACCCCGATAAACTCAATCATGAGGTAGGCAAAGAATACCATCTGGAAGGCCATGACAAAGTTCACTCCACCATTTGGGAAGAGGGAGAAATTGTCAGCGATATTAGCTAAACTTGCTACTCCATGAGGTGTCTTAAAGCCTGTCAAGACCATAAAGACCCCTGTGGCAATCATAGCTAAAATAGCCACAATCTTAACCATAGCAAACCAAAATTCAACTTCCCCAAAGAGTTTCACCGCAATCAAATTGACCAAGGCTAGAATGGTCAAAAATCCAATCTCAATCATCCAACTTGGCCAGCTAGGGAACCAGAACTGAACATAGTGAGCGATAGCTGTGATTTCCGCCATACCGATAAAGACAACGGATAGCCAGTAAGACCAGACTGAAAAATATCCCCAGCCCTTACCCAAATGGCGCGTGATAAAGTTGATAAAGGTGTGTTGCTCAGGGTCTTGGTAGAGCATTTCCCCAACCGCACGCATCATGAGGAACATAAAAGCCCCAGTAATCATATAAATCAGTACAATGGAAGGACCTGTTAGGCTGATAGAGCGACCTGCTCCCAAAAAGAGCCCTGTTCCGATTGTTCCAGCAATGGCCATAACCTGCACGTGACGATTAGTCAGACCACGCTCCATCTTATTTTTTTTCTTCTTTGAACTCATAACGTCTCCAATTCAATTTAAAATGGAAAAAGGAGTGAGTGAAGCGCACTGCCTCCCCACTCCTTTTTTCTGTTTTTAGGCTGTTTTTTCAACCTTCAAGATTTTTACATCATAGCTACCAACAGGTGTTTCAATGGTTGCTGTGTCACCTGTTTTCTTACCAATCAAGGCTTGTCCAATTGGGCTTTCATTTGAAACTTTACCTGCAAAGGCATCCGCACCCGCTGAACCTACGATAATATAAATTTCTTCTTCGTCCTCACCAATTTCTTGGATAGTGACTGTTTTACCAATCGCTACTTCGTCTTGGGCAACTGAGTCGCTATTAACGATTTCAGCGTAACGGATTTTTGTTTCCAAGCTAGAGATTTGTCCTTCGACAAAGGCTTGTTCATCCTTAGCTGCTTCGTATTCACTGTTTTCAGAAAGGTCACCGTATGAACGGGCAATCTTAATACGTTCTACCACTTCTGGTCGGCGGACCAATTTCAATTCTTCTAATTCTTTTTCAAGTTTTTCCTTTTCCTCAAGGGTCATAGGATATGTTTTTTCTGCCATTTTTCTCAACTTTCTTCTAATGATATTCTCTAAAGAAAATTATGTGAAACATCACATAATTTTAGTTTGTTTGGTTTAATTTGCTGTTGACATGTTCAGCGACATTACGATCATGCTCCTCCTGAGTAGCAGCATAATAGACCTTGCCATCTGTAACATTAGCTACAAAGTATAAGTTATCACTCTTAGTCTGATTAATACTTGCCTCAATGGCATCCAAACTTGGACTATCTACTGGACCTGGCATCAAACCAGCTTTCGTATAAACATTATACGGTGAATTAATTGTCGTATCAATTCCAGCATCATCAGCAAGACTAATCTTCTGACCAAGTTTTCCTTGGGCATACAAGATGGCAATATTGCTTTGAAGTGGCATACCAAGATTCAAGCGATTGTAGAAGACACCTGCAATCAACTTACGATCTTCAGTCTTAGCACCTTCTTTTTCTACGAGTGAAGCAATCGTCAACAATTCATTAACTGTCAAATTTTTAGACTTAATCGCACTATAATGAGGTGCCAAAGTCTTGTCCATAGCTGCCAGCATCTCATCAATCAAACTTTCAATAGTTGTGCTTTCCTTGATAGAGTATGTAGCTGGGAATAGGAAACCTTCTAAACGGTAACGAACGCCACTTTCCTTTGTAGGCAAGCTTTCAAGTAGACTAGGATATTTGGTAACTTCTTGGCTGATAAAGTTGTCATCTTGAACTTTTGCCAGAAAGGCATCCGCTGTCAAAGGCTCTTTGAAGTCACCTTGCAATTGACCTACCGCTTGTGCAATTTGATCAATCGTATAACCTTCTGGAATTGTTAAATTCGCAAGCGCAGGTTCTTGAGCTTCAGCTGTTCCACCTTTTTGTAGTTCGTGGATGATGTCTTCTGTACTCATGCTCTTTTGCAAATTGTAATAGCCAGACTTCAAATCTGAATAATTTTTATATTTCGCATAAAAAGCAAAAATCACTCCATGTTTAATCAAGCCAGACTTTTCAAGAGTTGAACCAATTGTTTGAACATTGGCTCCTTCTGGGATTTGCACTGTCACATATTGTTTAGATGAAGCATCTATAGGCTGTAAAGATGACTGAACATACTGATAACCGAAGTAACCACCTGCTGAAATCAAGCCTAGGAAAATTAGTAAAGAAATAAAGAAGGTCTTGAATCCTGATTTTTTCTTCTTAGTAGGCTGAACTGTCTCACGACGGCTACGACGTGGTGTTGCAGGCATTTCTTCTACAGCTTTCTTTTCCACTACTGGTTGTGAAGTAGGAACTTCTTTTTTTACTACTTCTTTTTGCCCTTCTGTCTTATAAGAAACAGCTACTCTTGTTGGGATTTCATTAAATTCCTTCTCTACGTTTCTAGGACTAACAGGACCTGGTCCTGGTCTTGAGCCACTTTCTTCTGATGGAGAAGACAACACATCTTGACTTGGATGGGTTGGGACGGCAGGAGTTTCTCTTTGAAGCTCATCTGCTGGAGAAGCTGGTAAATCTTGGCTGGGGTGAGTCGGCACGGTAGGAGCGTTTCTCATAATATCCTCTACAGCTGATAGAGAATCTTCCATCAAATCTTCTATTGACTGATCATTTTTAAAAGAAAGTTGGGGTTTTATTGAAGCCAAATTAACTTCTTCCTGATCTTCTTCATGTTTTTTAACTCGTTCTAAATCACGTAAAATCTGCTCTTTAAAGCTTAATTTTTCGTCTTCTCTTGATTTTTCACTCAAAAGTTTTTCCTCCTCGTTGACAATCCATAATATTATATCTTAAAAACGAAAGAAAAGCAACCTAGCATGCTTTTCTGACTTATTTTTTATACTCAATGAAAATCAAAGAACAAACTAGGAAGCTAGCCGCAGGTTGCTCAAAACACTGTTTTGAGGTTGTAGATAAGACTGACGAAGTCAGTCACATATATACGGTAAGGCGACGCTGACGTGGTTTGAATTTGATTTTCGAAGAGTATTAGATTCCCAGACCATATCATACCAAGTTTCCCCTGCAAAGGTTGACTGGGACAGGCCTTCGTTGACAAATCCATGCTTTTCGTAGTAAGCGATGAGATAGTCATGACAGGTTAGGTTAATACCTTCTCTTTCGTGTTCAAGAGCCAACTCTTTCAAGGCTGTTAGTAATTTCTGACCAAGTCCAAGTCCCTGTGCCTCCTTGGCAATAGACAGACAGGTCACAGAGATATAGCCACCAGGATTATGACTATAATCTTCTATCTCTTCTGTAAAGGACTGGTCTTGCAGATAGCGATGGGAGCCAACCGGCCCTTCTATATAACCCATGATTCTACCTTCTTTTTCTGCAACCAGAAACGAGGTCTGAATTTCTCGCAAATGCGCTTCAAAAACCGAGCGAGGAATGGCTTCTTCTACCGAGAAATTCTCTAGTTCAATCTCGACAATCCGATCCAAATCTTCTAATCTTGCTTGTCTAATTTTCATTGTGCCTCCAGATAAAAAGGATTAAACCAAATCATACTATAACCCTGACTAGTTGCATAAAGGGAAGTTTCTTCATCAATGAAACCGTTCATTTCAAAATAAGAAAGCAACTCATCAGGACTCTCCAAACGAATCCCTTTGTAATCCAGCTCAACTGCCACCTCTTTCAAGGCTGCAAGAAGAAGTGTTCCCAAGCCCTGTCTCTGATGGTCAGTATCAATGACTAAAGAATGTATTTCTAGACATTTCGGATTGTGTGGGTAAGGACCGCCTAGAACATAGCCCAGAAGCTGATTTTCATCCCTAGCTAGAAGAAAGGTATCCGCACACTTACGGATACTTTCTTCTAAGATATGGGAAGGTTGCTGCTTTTCAGCTGGAAAAGATGAAGCCTGGAGTGCCTCTATCTCAGCCAAATCAGACTTACTTGCCTGAATGATCTTAATTGGAATTTCCATGGGAACATCCTATTGAACATTGCTTGTCAAGTTAGACAAGAGACGTTCAAATGAGTATTCATAGGTTTGGATGTCTCCTGCTCCCATAAAGACATAGACAGCATTGTCATGGTCAAGGAGTGGAGAAACATTTTCAACAGTGATCACTTGGTGTTTCTTGTTGATTTTATTGGCTAGGTCTTCTACCTTGACATCACCATGGTCCACTTCACGCGCAGATCCATAGATTTGTGCTAGGTAAACCGCATCCGCTTGGTTCAAAGCATGGGCAAAGTCGTCCAACAAGGCAATAGTTCTTGTAAAGGTATGCGGTTGGAAGATTGCTACGATTTCCTTGCTTGGGTATTTTTGACGAGCCGCATCCAAGGTCGCAATGATTTCTGTTGGATGGTGGGCAAAGTCATCGATAATCACTGTATCATTGACAATTTTCTCAGTGAAACGACGCTTAACACCAGCAAATGTTTTCAAGTGCTCACGCACCAAGTTCAAATCAAATCCTGCTGTGTAAAGAAGACCAATAACGGCTGTCGCATTCATGATATTGTGACGACCAAAGGTTGGGATGTGGAATTGACCCAATTCTTGTCCACGGAAATGAACTGTGAAGGTTGAACCAGTTGTTGAACGAAGAAGGTCACTAGCTACAAAGTCATTGCCTTCAGCTTCAAAACCATAATAATAAATCGGAGCATTGGCTGTAATTTTACGCAACTCCGCATCTTCACCGTAGACAAAGAGCCCCTTGGTAATTTGTTTAGCATAGTCATTAAAGGCATTGAAAACATCCTCGAGACTTGTGAAATAGTCTGGATGGTCAAAGTCAATATTGGTAATAATAGAGTATTCTGGATGGTAAGGCATAAAGTGACGCTCATACTCGTCAGATTCAAAGACAAAATATTTGGCATTGGCCGAACCACGACCTGTTCCATCTCCAATCAAGAAACTGGTGTCTGTGATGTGAGACAAGACGTGAGACAACATACCTGTCGTTGAAGTTTTTCCATGCGCTCCTGCTACCCCCATGCTAACAAAGTCACGCATAAAGCTACCAAGGAACTCATGATAACGTTTGTAGCTGATACCATTTTGGTCTGCATAGGCAATTTCGACGTTGTTATCTGGACGAAAGGCATTTCCAGCGATAATTTCCATATCACCGTCTAGATTCTTTTCATCAAAAGGAAGAATGGTAATTCCTGCCTGCTCAAGACCACGTTGAGTGAAGTAGTACTTTTCAACATCTGATCCCTGTACCTTGTGCCCCATTTGGTGCAACATCAAGGCCAAGGCACTCATCCCTGATCCCTTAATTCCGATAAAATGATATGTCTTTGACATGTTTCCTCCCCTATTCTGTAATTCTGGTCAGATTCAACTCTTGGGCAACCCGACGTTCTTGTTCTGTTTGTTTACTTTTTTTATTGTAGATTTGGCTCTTCTTTAGAAAATCATAGTTGTTTTTCTTTGGGCCTGAAGTTTCTTTTGTCTCAGCTTGAGTCGAAATATTGCTCACTTCTTCCGCCAAGATGTAATGAGACTGGGTCATTTTTTGACTATATTTGACAAATTCACCAGGATTTTCCTTTTGGAAAGGCGCGGTAGGTTGATTGCCCTTTCTAACTAGACTTGGCTGAGAATGGCGTCTTGTAGGAGTGATGTCCTTAGTCAGATAGCTTGCCGAGCGTTTCTTTTTCAAGTCCGCACGCGCTTCTTCACGCGCCACCTCCGCATAGCTCTTTCCTTCTTTTTTTACCCCTAGAGGAGCCTTTTTAGGTTTCTCTACTTGCTTTTCAATCGGTTTGACTGGTGTTTCTTCAGCAATAGGAGCCCATTCTAAATAATTTTTATCTCGATACTCACCCTTGATATTACTGATCAGATCAGACTCATCATAGAGATTCATGACTGGCATTTCAGTCAACATGACCTCGTCATCTGACACCAATGGAAATCGTTCTTGTTTCATTTTCTATTTCCTTTCAACACTTCATTATAGCGTATTGTCTTGATTTTTCAAGTGCTGACTTCAGAAATTCCCAAAATTTCTCTAATTTCTGCTAGGGTCAGGCTGCCACGTGACTCTGTTCCGTCCAATACTTGTGACACCAAATGTTTCTTTTGTTCTTGGAGTTCCTGGATTTTTTCTTCGATAGTTCCTTTAGTTACCAAGCGATAGACCTCAACCGTTTCTTCCTGACCCATCCGATGGGCACGGCCAATGGCTTGCGCCTCCACCGCAGGATTCCACCAAAGGTCAACCAAAATAACCGTATCAGCACCTGTCAGGTTCAGACCGACCCCACCTGCCTTGAGGGAAATCAGAAAGGCATCTCGTTCCCCTTGGTTAAAGGCCTTGGTCATGTCTTGTCTTTCCTTGGCTGGTGTCGAACCTGTAATTTTAAAGGAAGTCAAGCCCAAGTCTGGCAGTTCTTGTTCAATTTTTTCCAACATTCCCTTGAACTGGGAGAAAATCAAGACACGGTGTCCGCCGTCTGCCACCTGTAGCAGCAGGTCTCGGAGACTATCTAGTTTGCCGCTGGCTCCCTGATAATCTTCCATAAAGAGGGCAGGAGTGTCACAGATTTGACGCAAGCGCATCAGACCAGACAAGATTTCCACTCGACTACGCTGAAATTCCTGATCTGAAACCTGAGCTAAACGGTCTCGCATCTGTTGCAACTGGGCTAGGTAGATAGCCTTTTGCTGATCTTCCAGTTCATTCTTATAAACCACTTCGATTAAGTCTGGTAATTCAGTCAGCACTTCTTCTTTCTTGCGCCGCATCACGAAAGGCTTGATAAACTGAGCTACGCGCTCAGCTGGCAATTTCATAAATTCTTTCTTGCTTGGCAAAAGTCCTGGCATGACGATTTGGAAAATAGACCACAGCTCACCTAGATGGTTTTCAATAGGAGTTCCTGACAAAGCAAAAACTGACGGCACCACAAATTGTCTCAAGGTCTGGGCTATCTTGGTCTGGGCATTTTTCATGACCTGAGCCTCATCCAAGAAAAGGAAGTCAAAGGCCATCCCCTGATAAAGCTCACTGTCCTGACGGAAGGTAGCATAACTCGTCACATAGATCTGATGGCTCTCAGCAAGAATCTCTTCACGACTAGCTTTCAATCCATGAACAACAGCTACATCCAACTGTGGGGCAAACTTCTGAAATTCATCTGCCCAGTTGTAGATTAAACCTGACGGAGCTAAAATCAAGACCCGACTTTCTTTTGTCACTTGACTGGTCAAAAAAGCAATGGTCTGCAGGGTTTTACCAAGTCCCATATCATCAGCCAAAATCCCACCAAAACCATAATGATGGAGCATTTGCAGCCAGCCGATTCCCTTTTCCTGATAATCTCGCAAGTCAGCCTGAACCTGAGTTGCCTGTCTAGGGAAGTCCTCTGGATGCGTCAAATCATGGGCCAGATTCTGGAATTCTTGTGAAAAAGAAACACGGTCACGCCCTTCAAAAAGATGGGCTAAACTGTAGGCCAAGGATTTCCGAGCCTGCAAGGAGCCATCTTTTAATTCAAACTGCCCCAGTTCCTGTAGATTTTGGCGAATTTTCTTGGTCTCTTCATCAAAAAAGTAGACTTGATTAGACGAATCAATGTAAAAATCCTTGTTGGTAACCAAGGCCTGCATGGCTTGGTCAATTTCCTCTTGGGCAATATCTTGAAAATCAAACTGGATTTCCAAGAGACCTCCCTTAGAAGCAATCTGCACTTGGGGACTCGCTAGGTTATAGAGTTCTTCTAACTTGTCTGATAGGTCAACATTCCCGAGTTTTTCAAAGACTGGAATGATTTCATGGAAGAAATGATAGATAGACTCCGCTTTTAAGGCCTGACGCCAAGATTGAAAATCTGCTTCAAAACCAGCTAACAAACAGACTTGGAAAACTCTTTCTTCTAAGTCAGCATCACTAGAAAATGGCAGTTCTTCTAGCTCTTGTCGGCTTGATACCTGCCTATCCCCATAATCAAACTGAATTTCTAAACAAATCCGATTGTCCTCTTCCCTGTCAAAGTAAAAAGAGGGCGTAAAGGATTTAATTTGTAAGCGTTCTGGAGATGAAACGGTCCCCATCTGGCTAAAAAGAGTTAAACAAGAAGCCAACTTATCTCGGTCACTACTATCAAATTGCAGGTATTTCTTTCCATGCTGATCCAAAGGCAACGCTTTGATTTCCTTGAAAAGACGTATCTGCTGCTCTGTTAGAAAATAAACCTGTCCTTTATGGAAAAGCACAGCTCCCTGATAAAAGACATTGACCCTGGGGCTCTCGCTGATTTCCATTTCAAAATAATCCGAATATTCTGTTACTGTAAAGGCAAATAAATTAGTATCAGCATGCATATCCTGAAAAAAGAAAACCTGATAGCTATCCACTTGATGGTCAAATTGAAAATGGGGCAAGGCCATCAGTAAATTCACACCCTGCTCAAAAAAGGTCAGAGGAAAAAAGAGGTGCCGTCCTTGGTTTTGGAAAAAAAGCTCTGGAACCAGTCCTTCCTCCATTAGTCCTCGTAAGAAAGTCAGAAGCTCTTGACTTTCCTCGTTAAAGGATTCCCAAGATAGAGACTCCTCATAGGTTTTCCCAATCATATAAGGTTTTCTCTTCTCGACGACTTTTAAAAAGAGTGGAATATCCCGAATGACATAGTATTTTTGACTATTGATTTGCCCGATTCTAAGAGTCCACAAGATATGATTGGTTCCTGCTTCCACCTGCCCCACAGCCGATAACTCATAAGCTCGGTCTGATTTTGGAGATAAGATTCGTTCCAAAAATTTGCCACCCAAGGTCACCTTGGTTTCAACGGCCTCTTTTTCTTCATGACCTTCTTCCAGACTCTGCAAGATTTCCTGACCACGCTCATCATTTTTCAGAAAATGCTCCAGAGCTGCCAAATGCACACAGTAGCCCCTCTTTTGGAAAAAATCGCAGGCACAAAAAACCAAATCATCCTCTAAACTATAGCGCAGTTCTTCTTCTGCAACGCGAGCGTAGAGCCGATTATTCTTTTCCTTAATGATGTCAACTTTACCAGTTTCATAAAGGGCAACGCCTTCGATACGGACTTTCCCCGGAATCAATTTAGCCATATTTTTACCTTTACCTTATCTTTTTATTATACCATATTTTCCCCTATGAAAATAGCCTTCTAGGAAGACTTTTCTCCTAGAAGGCTGGATTTTTAAAGTTTAGCAAAAGTCGTCACGATGCGTTGGCAAACCTCTTCTAGTACTGACTTCGGCATAGCTACATTGAGGCGGGCATGGAGACTCCCTTCCTCTCCAAAATCCAAACCACGGTTGAGGATAACCTTGGCTTCATTTCTCAACAGCTCTTGCAATGTTTCATCAGTCAGGTCATAGGCTGAAAAATCAAGCCAAATCAAGTAGGTTCCTTGCGGTTTCATGACCTTGATTTTAGTCTCTTTTCCAAATAAATCCACCACATAATTGATATGGTCTTCAAAGACTTGCTTGAGTTCCTCTAACCAATCTTTACCGTATCGATAGGCAGCTTCTGTCGCCAAATAACCCAAGCCTGAAATTTCATGCTGGTTATTGGCCAACTGGCGTTTCTGGTAAGCCAGTCTCAACTTAGGATTTTCAATGACTGCATAGGAATTTTTTGTTCCAGCAATATTAAAGGTTTTAGTAGCACTACTCAAGACAATCGCAAATTCTTTAAAAGCTGGATTAATGGTATTAAAAGACTGGTGTTTGTGACCAAAGAGGGCCAAATCTTGGTGAATCTCATCCGAAACCAACAAAACACCGTGGTTTTGACAGAGTTGGCCAATCTTTTCCAACACTTCCTTCTCCCACACACGTCCACCAGGATTGTGAGGGTTGCAGAGAATGTAAAGTTTGACATCCTCTTCCACCAAATCCTTTTCCAGTTGATCAAAGTCAATCTCAAACAGACCATCCTTTTCCACCAAAGAATTGGTAATCAATCTGCGGTTGTTCAACTTGACACTGCGAGCAAAGGGGGGATAGACAGGTGTGTTAATCAAAACTGCCTCGCCTTCTTTTGTAAAGGCTTGAATAGCTGTTGAGATGGCTGGTACCACACCCTCGATAAAGACAAGAGCTTCTTTGTCAAAGTGGTAACCGTGTTGTGTAGCTTCCCACTTTTGAACTTCCTTGATTAACTCTTCACTGGCATAGGTATAGCCATAAACCAATTGATCCGCATAAGTTTGCACGGCCTGGCGGATTTCAGGCAAGACCACAAAGTCCATATCCGCTATCCAAGCTGGTAGGACTTCACTATCCGTTTCTGCCTCTTTCCATTTATAGGTATGGTGCCCTAAACGATTGGGCAGGCTTGTAAAATCATATTTTCCCATCTTTGTCTTATCCTTCCAAGGCTTGGCGCAAATCTGCAATCAAATCTCTAGCATCCTCAATACCAATAGACAAACGCAAGAGGTCATCTGTCAAACCATAAGAATGGCGCACTTCTGCTGGAATATCAGCATGAGTTTGCGTCGTTGGATAAGTAATGAGACTTTCTACCCCACCCAAACTTTCCGCAAAAGAGAAGACCTTGAGACTGTTCAAAATATGAGGAATGCGTGTTTCATCGGCTACCTTAAAGGAAATCATGCCCCCACGACCAGTGTAGAGAACTTCCTTAACTGCTGGAGAATCCTTCAAAAAGGCAACCACTTCTTGGGCATTGGCTGTTGAGCGCTCCATACGAAGAGACAAGGTCTTGAGACCACGAATCAATTGATAACTGTCAAATGGTGACAAGACTGCCCCTGTCGTATTGAGATTGTAGAAAAGCTTCTCGTATAGTTCTAAACTATTGGTCACAACCACTCCAGCCAAGACATCATTGTGGCCTGCTAGATACTTGGTTGCTGAATGAAGAACGATATCTGCTCCATCTTCAATCGGACGTTGGTAGATAGGGCTGTAGAAGGTATTGTCCACCACCACTTTGGCACCCTTAGCATGAGCCAATTTTGCTAGTTTTTCGATATCAAATTCCAACATCAAGGGATTGGTTGGGGTTTCGATATAGAGAACATCCACATCCTTTTCTAACTCGGCAATCAACTCTTCTTCTGTATTGGCATAGGTAAAATGGAAACGGCCTTCCTGCTCCACTTGATTGAACCAGCGGAAAGAACCACCGTAAAGGTCACGGACAGCCAAGACCTTACTTCCTACTGGAAAGACGCTAAAGGCCAGTACAATAGCTGACATCCCTGAGCTAGTCGCTAGAGCGTAGTCAGCTGACTCAATAGCTGCTAAGACTTCCTCCGCCTTACTGCGAGTTGGGTTTTTGGTGCGCGTATAGTCAAATCCAGTAGATTGACCAAACTCTGGATGCTGATAAGTCGTTGAAAAATGAAGCGGTGTCACCAATGCACCTGTCGCTTCATCTGACTTAATACCCGCCTGGGCCAAAATTGTGTTAATGTGTAATTCCTTGCTCATACAATACCTCCAAATCTATAGTAACTATTGTACCACTTATTTTCATCAACTCATTTTCTTCTTTTCAAGAGCTAGTTATAGTTTCAAACTATATAAAAAACGACAGCTTCTTTCGAAACCATCGTTTTTCTGAAAAAATTCTTATTTGACGTGTTTTGCCAATTCTTCTTGAGCTTTTTTATTAGATTCTTCTTTTTCTTTCAGCCATTTTTCTTTGGCTTTTTCATATTCGTCTTTTGTGACTGTCTTATCTTGTAATTTGAGGTATTTATATGATTCAACCCCTTTATTACCAGCCAATGAATATGGTGTTGAGAAAGGAACAATTTTTCTCAATGTTGGTGTTCCGCCTAGTGAAACATTTGGAATTGCTAGAGAGCTATCTACTAACCAAGCTTGAGCATCAGCATATTTCTCATAACGTTTAGCTGGATCTTGCTCCTTATTGGCTTCTTCCAACATTTGAGTGTAGACATCCAATCCAACAGCCTTGGCCTTGTCATTGGCTTCACCTGGCTCTAAACCTAGATTTTGCATCAAACCACCAGAATTAACATTAAAGACATCAAGATAGGTTGAAGGGTCTTGATAGTCTGCGCTCCAGCCACCGTTGTATAGATCGTAATCTTTCTGAGCAGCAGTTTGAGCCAAATAGCTTGTATTATCAAAGTCTTCAGTAGAAAGTTGGTGAACATCAATCACAACATTATCAGCCCCCAAGACAGATTCAATTGATTGTTTCATGGAATTGATTCCTTGAATCTCTGCCTTATTCGTCAAATCTACTGTTTTATCTAAGTGGATAGGGAATTGAACTCCTTTGGCTTGGAGTTCTTTCTTAGCTTCTGCAAATTTAGCCTTGGCTTTTTCAGGATTATAGTATGGATCCTGGGCATCCGCAAAGTTGATTCCTTGCCATTCTTTACCATAATTGACCATCTTAGAGGCTACTACTTCACCAAAGTCTTTTCCGTTGATACTTACGA
>CAUQZY010000027.1:0-20585 GCA_963522395.1 uncultured Streptococcus sp. | reverse complement strand
CTATCCTATCATGTTTTCTAAGGTCTGTCAAGAAAACCATTTTCAAGTTTTCACACCTTTCTCAAAAATTTTTAAAAATTTCGCAAAAACGCTTGACTCTGACCTAAGGGGAGGGGTTATACTATCAATGTAAGGAGAAAATCATGTACCATATAAAAGAAGCTGCGCAGCTTTCGGGTGTCTCTGTCAAGACTCTGCACCACTACGATAAGATAGGACTTTTGGTTCCTTTAAAATCGGAAAATGGCTATCGAACTTACAGTCAAGAGGATTTGGAACGTCTTCAGGTCATTCTTTATTACAAGTATTTAGGCTTTTCTTTAGAAAAAATAGCAGAGCTGTTAAAGGAAGAAAGGACAGATTTATTGCCCCACTTGACCAGACAGTTGGACTATTTGACTCGAGAAAGACAACATCTGGATACCTTGATTTCAACCTTGCAAAAAACCATTCAAGAACAAAAAGGAGAAAGAGAAATGAGCATTCAAGAGAAATTTGCTGGATTTAACTACCAAGACCATCAAAAATACCACCAAGAGGCGGTAGAGAAGTATGGACAAGAAGTCATGGATCAAGCGCTCGAGCGCCAAAAAGGTCACGAAGACGAAGCTACGGCTGCCTTCAACCAAGTTTTTCAAGCTTTGTCAAAAAATCTTCAAGCTGGTTTACCTGCAACAGCAACTGAAAACCAAGAGCAAGCAGCCAAGCTCTTGCAAGCCATCCGTACTTATGGATTTGATTGTACTATTGAAGTATTCGGTTATATCGGAAAAGGCTATGTTTATAACCCAGAGTTTAAGGAAAACATTGACAAATTTGGACCTGGAACAGCCCAGTACACATCAGATGTGATTGCTCACTATGTCCAAACTCAGACAAAATAAAATCGGAGGAGTGTTCTTCCGATTTTTACTAAATTCAAGCACTACTTGCTTAATAATTTTTCTACTACATTTAGTTTTCGCATTGTCAAATCTACATTAAAAAGCTTTTCAAGATAGTTGGTACTGAGTTTTTTTCGTTTTGCAGTTCTAGGGAGATAGAGGTAAAGACAATGGTTACCGATACAAATTTCTTCTTCACCGTAATCAATTTTCAATTTGTCTAAAGGGAGACTTTGAATAGATTCTTGATAAAAAATCACGTGTATACGGTCATAAAGATAGTGTTCTCCAAACGGGTTTTCTTGGACAATTTTTTTAAAATCACTTTTGTTCTTGATTACCATTTTTAAATCAGCACCAATTTTTTCCTTTATTAGAGTGTGAACCTGTTCTCGTATTTCTTCGAGAGCTAAGTTACTTTCAAGAATAATATTTCCACTTTGAATATAGGTTCGAACTTGTTGAAAACCAGCTTCTGTCAAGATATCTACTAGATAAGACATTTTAGGGATAGCATTTTTTCCATTAGGAGTAACTCCCCTTAGTAAGATAATATGTTCCAAAGTAGTTCCTTTCTTATCTAATATCCTTAGATACTAAATCATTTATAGATTAAGTTTGAGCCTGCCACCCAGCCAGTACAGAGGGCAGAAGTGATGTTAAAGCCACCTGTGTGAGCATTGATATCCAGCACCTCGCCAGCAAAGTGAAGGCCAGGAACCAGTTTGCTTTCCAGCGTTTTAGGATTGATTTCTTTGAGACTGACGCCACCTTTGGTGACAAAGGACTTGGCAAGCGACATCTTACCAGTTACTGGGATTTTAAGAGCCTTGATGGACTGGACAAGTTGGTCGCGTTCTTTTGCTGTTAGTTGTTTGACTTTTTCAGGATAGTCCTGCACAAAGAATTCTGCCAAGCGTTCAGGGAGTAAAGTTTTTAAGGCATTTTTCAAGGATTTTTCCCGATTTTTTTCTAGAAAGTCTACTAAGTCGCTCTCAGAAAGTTGTGGCAAGACATCTAGAGAGAGAATTTCCCCACCCTTGACAAAGCTAGACATGCGTAGCGCAGCAGGACCTGACAAACCAAAGTGGGTAAAGAGTAGGTCATGAGTGATGACATGCTTGCCATAGCTTAGGGTTACATCGTCTAGGGAAATCCCCTGCAAGGCCTTATGCGGGAAATCAGTCAACAATGGACTTTCAGCAGCCTCAAGCTCGGTAATGGTGTGTTTGAAATGGCGAGCAATCTCATGACCAAAACCAGTAGAGCCAGTAGAAGGATAGGATTTTCCACCAGTTGTGACGATGAGTTTATCACAAGTAAAGGTCTGGTCTGGTGATTTCAGGACAAACTGGTCGTCTATCTTTTTAACTGAAACAATTTCTGTTTGAGTAGCAATTTGCCCACCTAGCTCCATGATTTTCTTTTCCAGTGCTTCGATAATGGTCCGAGATTTGTCACTGGCTGGAAAGACGCGGCCGTGGTCTTCGACCTTAAGTTTAACACCATTTTCTGTAAAAAAGTTAATGATATCATGGTTATCAAACTGGGAGAAGACACTGTAGAGAAAGCGCCCATTTCCAGGGATTCCAGCTAGTAGGTCATCTAGAGTTCCGTTGTTGGTTACATTGCAACGTCCCCCACCAGTACCAGCTAATTTTTTTCCAAGTTTCCGATTTTTTTCGATGAGGAGGGTTTTCTGTCCATAAAAGCTACTGGAAATCGTAGCCATCATACCAGCAGGTCCCCCACCGATGACAATAGTATCAAAATGTTTCATAGCTCTATTGTACCACAAAAAAACAAGAGATGAAGTCACCTCTTGTCAAGAATGCAATTAATCAATTTCATATCCCATCAGCAAACCGCCATCTTCTGCATAGAAACTGCAGAGACCAGATGTCGGGAGAATTTTAATATCGGCTTGTGGGAAATTTTCACGGATTCGCTCTGAGAGCTGTTGACAACATTTCTCGTTATTGCGTTGAGCCATGACAATACGGCCTCCAGCATATCCAGCTTTTACTAACTCTTCATAGGCTGCTTGAACTGCTTTCTTTGGACCTCTTGCTTTTTGTAGCAATTCAAGGGTTCCAGTTTCACTAGCTTCTCCAACCATACGGATGTTGAGAAGGCCAACGACTGTACCGATGAGCTTGCTCAAACGGCCGTTCTTCACCAAGTTATCGACTTTGGCTAGGACAAAAAGTAACTTGGTTTTTTCTTGATAAGCAGTGATAGCTTCAACCACTTCTTCAAAAGACAAGCCCTGGTCAATCAAGTCATTCAATTTTTCGACGAGCAAGTCAACTTCCCCACCAGCAGACAAACTATCAATTACATGAATTTTAGTATCAGGATGTTCTTCTAGATAAATATTCTTAGCTAGTTGAGCACTATTGTGGCTGCCAGAAAGAGTACCCGTGATGGTTACTAGGAAAATGTTTTTGGCACCTTCAAATGCTCGCAAATAATCATCTGGGCTTGGACAAGCTGATTTTGAAGCTTCTGCAGTTGCATACATAGTTTCCATCATTTGGTCAATGTCAAGACTGGCATCATCAACAAAGACCTGATCAGCTACTTGAATGGTTAAGGGGACACTTACAAAGGTTGTGTCAATAGCTGGTGTTGCCAGCTGACGATAATCACAACCAGAGTCAGCAATAATCTTCCAAGTCATAGAAATTCTCCATCTTTGTCAGTTATACATTGACAAAGGTTCTGTCTTTTTTTACAATTATATCATGAAAGCCCTTGAAACAAAAGCCTCATCCGTCTGTTGTGACAAGTAGAAAGAAAATGTTATGTCTGAACGTAGAATCTCTGAAAAGTCTCTTGAAAATCTCAGAAAATCAAACCAAGAATCCAATTTATTAACTAGAGAAGCCATTGAAACAGCCCTCTTGCAACTCTTGGAAAAAAAGGACTTGACCAAGATTAGTATTTCTGAATTGGTCAAACGTGCAGGCGTTTCTCGTGCGGCCTTTTATCGCAATTATGATTCCAAAGAAGAAATTTTAGAAAGCGTCTTTAAACGAACTATCCATAATATCATGGAGCAGCTGCATCATTACGATCTAAAGACAGACCTTTATCTGGTATGGGTTCACCTTTTCCGGGAGGCAAGAAAGGAAGCCAGAGTGATTCAATTGGCCTTGGATTACCATCTGGAAAAAATCTTTGTCCAAGCCATGCAGGAATTTCTAGAAAAATACTATGGAAAATCAAAAGGTGTCAGCTCTTATCTTCATTCCTTCTGGAGTTCAGCCATCGTTTCTGTCCTTTTAAAATGGATCAAGGATGGCATGAAGGTACCTGCTGAAAAGATTGCGGATTTACGGTTACCATTTTTTAAAAAATAGAGAAAAAGGAGAAGAGATATGACTGAAAAAAGACTGGCCTGGGATGAGTATTTTGCAGCCCAAGCCCTACTAATTGCCAATCGTTCCACTTGTAAACGTGCCAAAGTGGGCGCAATTCTGGTAAAGGATAATAAGGTTATTTCCACTGGTTACAATGGTTCGGTGTCAGGGACTGAGCATTGTATTGACCACGAATGTCTGGTCATTGAAGGACACTGTGTTCGTACCCTTCACGCTGAGGTCAATGCTATCCTTCAAGGTGCAGAACGTGGTGTTCCTAAAGGCTTTACAGCCTATGTAACCCATTTTCCTTGTCTGAACTGTACAAAACAATTATTGCAGGTTGGTTGCAAGCGTGTGGTTTATATCAACCAGTACAGAATGGACGACTATGCCCAATACCTTTATCAAGAAAAAGGGACAGAATTGACCCATCTACCACTTGAGACAGTACAGACAGCTCTTAAAGAGGCAGATTTAATGTAAAAATTATCAAAAATAAATGGTTTAGAAAGATTTTTAAACCGTTTTTTGGTATAATAAGAAGAATAAATTGAAAGAAGGAATTCCAAAAATGGGAAAAATTGAAGTTATTAATCATCCACTGATTCAACACAAATTGTCAATCTTGCGTCGTACAGATACTTCTACAAAAGCTTTCCGTGAGCTAGTAGATGAGATTGCAATGTTGATGGGGTATGAAGTACTTCGTGATCTTCCACTAGAAGATGTGGAAATCGAAACACCAATTACAAAAACAGTTCAAAAACAATTGGCAGGTAAGAAATTGGCCATCGTTCCAATCTTGCGTGCAGGTATCGGGATGGTTGATGGGCTCTTGAGCTTGGTTCCAGCTGCTAAAGTTGGTCACATCGGTATGTACCGTGATGAAGAAACACTTCAACCAGTTGAGTACTTGGTGAAATTGCCTGAAGATATTGACCAACGTCAAATTTTTGTCGTAGACCCAATGTTGGCAACAGGTGGCTCAGCAATTTTAGCTGTTGACTCTCTTAAAAAACGTGGCGCATCAAATATCAAATTTGTCTGCCTTGTATCTGCTCCAGAAGGTGTAAAAGCTCTTCAAGAAGCTCATCCAGATGTAGAAATCTTTACAGCAGCCTTGGATGAACGCTTGAACGAACACGGTTATATCGTTCCAGGTCTTGGAGATGCTGGAGACCGCTTGTTCGGTACGAAATAACATTAAAAAGAGATTGACTTGGAAAAGGATTTCCAGTCGTGAAAGGAGGTTGAATTTTTGTTTCTGTCTGATGAAAACAGAGCAAAAATTTGACCTTTTTTGACCAAGATATTATAATAGTCTTATCTTCAGTCATTTGACCAACAAAATTAAAACTCAAAAGGAGAATTGAATGATTCCTGTAGTTATTGAACAAACAAGCCGAGGAGAACGTTCCTACGATATTTACTCACGTCTTCTCAAAGATCGCATCATTATGCTGACAGGTCCAGTTGAAGACAATATGGCCAACTCTGTTATTGCCCAGTTGCTTTTCTTGGATGCCCAAGATAGTACAAAAGATATTTACCTTTATGTCAATACACCTGGTGGTTCCGTTTCAGCTGGTTTGGCAATCGTTGATACCATGAACTTTATCAAGGCAGATGTCCAAACCATCGTTATGGGAATGGCTGCATCTATGGGTACAGTCATCGCATCAAGTGGAGCAAAAGGCAAACGTTTTATGCTTCCAAATGCTGAATACATGATCCACCAACCAATGGGTGGTACAGGTGGTGGTACCCAACAAACTGATATGGCGATCGCTGCAGAACACTTGCTTAAAACTCGTAACATCTTGGAAAAAATATTGGCTGAAAATTCAGGTCAGTCAATCGAAAAAGTTCACGCAGATGCAGAACGTGATAATTGGATGAGTGCCCAAGAAACACTTGAATATGGCTTTATTGATGAAATCATGGCCAACAATTCATTGAACTAATGATGAAAGAAGGCAAACTCGACTGGGTTTGCTTTTTTTGGTATAATAGGGAGAGATTTCTTAGAAAGAGGATTTACCATGTTTGAAAAAGTCAATCGATCTGGCTTGATTATCTATCTTTACTATAATCGTGATGCTAAAAAACTGCAGGATTATGGAGATATTACCTATCATTCCAAGAAACATCGTTACTTACAACTCTATGTTCCAACTCAAGAAGTGGAGCAATTGGTCGGGCGCTTGAGCAAGGAAAAGTTTATAAAAAAAGTCAGAGTTTGTCATATCCAAGAGCTGGAAACACCCTTTGTGGGCAATCTTTATCGAGAGGAAAACGTTATCATCGAAAAAGTTCAAGAAAAGTGTTGACAATTTTCTGATAATTCGGTATATTCTTAACATGCTATTTATTTAAGAAATGAGGAGACAAAAAAGATGAAGAAAAAATTTGCCCTATCGTTTGTGGCGCTTGCAAGTGTAGCACTTCTTGCAGCCTGTGGAGAAGTGAAGTCTGGAGCGTCAAACGCTGCTGGTAACTCAGTAGATGAAAAGACAATCAAAATCGGATTTAACTTTGAAGAAACTGGTGCCGTAGCAGCCTACGGAACATCTGAACAAAAAGGTGCTCAACTTGCCGTTGATGAAATCAATGCAGCAGGTGGTATCGACGGAAAACAAATCGAAGTAGTTGATAAAGATAACAAGTCTGAAACAGCTGAAGCAGCTTCTGTTACAACCAACCTTGTAACCCAATCTAAGGTATCAGCAATCGTAGGACCTGCGACATCTGGTGCAACTGCAGCTGCGGTAGCGAACGCTACAAAAGCAGGTGTTCCATTGATTTCGCCAAGTGCGACTCAAGATGGATTGACTAAAGGTCAAGATTACCTCTTTATCGGAACTTTCCAAGATAGCTTCCAAGGAAAAATTATCTCAAACTATGTTTCTGAAAAATTGCAAGCTAAGAAAGTTGTTCTTTACACTGACAATGCCAGCGACTATGCTAAAGGTATTGCTAAATCTTTCCGCGAATCATACAAGGGTGAGATCGTTGCAGATGAAACTTTCGTAGCAGGCGACACAGACTTCCAAGCAGCCCTTACAAAAATGAAAGGGAAAGATTTTGATGCGATCGTTGTTCCTGGTTACTACACTGAAGCTGGTAAAATTGTAAACCAAGCGCGTGGTATGGGAATTGACAAACCAATCGTTGGTGGTGATGGATTCAACGGTGAAGAGTTTGTACAACAAGCAACTGCTGAAAAAGCATCAAACATCTACTTTATCTCAGGCTTCTCAACTACTGTAGAAGTTTCAGCTAAAGCAAAAGCCTTCCTTGACGCTTACCGTGCTAAGTACAATGAAGAGCCTTCAACATTTGCAGCCTTGGCTTATGACTCAGTTCACCTTGTAGCAAACGCAGCAAAAGGTGCTAAAAACTCAGGTGAGATTAAGGATAATCTTGCTAAAACAAAAGACTTTGAAGGTGTAACTGGTCAAACAAGCTTCGATGCAGACCACAATACAGTTAAAACTGCTTACATGATGACCATGAACAATGGTAAGGTTGAAGCAGCAGAAGTTGTAAAACCATAATAGAAAAATGTTGAAATAGGGAATGAGCCTCTGACTCACTCCCTGTTTCGATGTTTAAGAACCTATCAAAAAGTGAGGGAAAACCCTCGAAATTATAAATAGAAAGAGTGAATCTTATGCTCCAACAACTAGTAAATGGTTTGATCCTAGGTAGTGTTTACGCGCTGTTAGCCCTAGGATATACCATGGTTTACGGAATTATCAAGCTCATCAACTTCGCCCACGGTGATATTTATATGATGGGAGCCTTTATCGGTTATTTCTTGATTAATTCTTTCCAAATGAATTTCTTTGTAGCGCTTATTGTAGCTATGTTAGCGACAGCCATTCTTGGTGTCGTGATTGAGTTCCTTGCTTACCGACCTTTGCGCCACTCTACTCGTATTGCTGTTTTGATTACAGCTATTGGGGTTTCTTTCTTATTGGAGTATGGCATGGTCTATCTGGTTGGTGCCAATACTCGTGCCTTCCCTCAAGCGATTCAAACAGTTCGCTATGATTTGGGACCAGTTAGCCTAACAAACGTGCAGTTAATGATCTTGGCCATTTCCTTGATTTTGATGATTTTGTTACAAGTCATTGTCCAAAAGACCAAGATGGGGAAAGCCATGCGTGCAGTATCTGTAGATAGCGATGCGGCACAATTGATGGGGATCAATGTAAACCGTACTATCAGCTTTACCTTTGCTTTGGGTTCTGCTCTTGCGGGTGCGGCTGGTGTTCTGATTGCCCTCTATTATAACTCTCTTGAGCCTTTGATGGGGGTTACTCCAGGTCTTAAGTCTTTCGTTGCCGCAGTACTTGGTGGTATCGGAATTATTCCTGGTGCGGCTCTTGGTGGTTTTGTGATTGGTCTATTGGAAACCTTTGCGACAGCCTTTGGGATGTCAGACTTCCGTGATGCCATTGTTTATGGAATCTTGTTGTTGATCTTGATTGTCCGCCCAGCTGGTATCCTTGGTAAAAATGTGAAAGAGAAGGTGTAAACGATGAAAGAAAATTTAAAAGTTAATATTCTATGGTTACTCCTTTTGTTAGCTGGCTATGGCTTGATTAGTGTACTGGTTTCAGTCGGAGTACTCAATCTATTCTATGTACAGATTTTACAACAAATCGGAATTAATATTATTTTGGCTGTTGGTCTCAACTTAATCGTTGGTTTTTCAGGACAATTTTCACTTGGTCATGCTGGTTTCATGGCGATTGGTGCCTATGCAGCAGCTATTATTGGTTCTAAATCACCAACCTACGGTGCCTTCTTTGGAGCTATGCTGATAGGTGCTTTGCTTTCAGGGGCAGTTGCCTTGCTTGTCGGAATTCCAACCTTGCGCTTGAAGGGGGACTATCTTGCGGTAGCGACTCTTGGTGTTTCTGAAATTATCCGTATCTTTATCATCAATGGTGGAAGCCTTACAAATGGTGCGGCAGGTATCTTAGGAATTCCTAACTTTACAACTTGGCAAATGGTTTACTTCTTTGTCGTGATTACAACCATTGCAACCTTGAACTTCTTGCGTAGTCCAATTGGTCGTTCAACTCTCTCCGTTCGTGAGGATGAAATCGCTGCTGAGTCAGTTGGGGTTAATACGACTAAAATTAAAATCATCGCCTTTGTCTTTGGTGCTATTACTGCAAGTATTGCAGGGTCACTTCAGGCAGGATTTATCGGTTCAGTTGTACCGAAAGATTATACCTTCATCAACTCAATCAACATTTTGATTATTGTTGTATTTGGTGGACTTGGTTCCATTACAGGTGCCATTGTTTCAGCTATTGTTCTGGGAATTTTGAATATGCTTCTCCAAGATGTTGCTAGTGTGCGTATGATTATTTACGCTTTGGCCTTGGTATTGGTAATGATTTTCAGACCAGGTGGACTCCTTGGAACATGGGAATTGAGCCTATCACGTTTCTTTAAAAAATCTAAGAAGGAGGAACAAAACTAATGGCATTACTTGAAGTAAAACAGTTAACCAAACATTTTGGCGGTCTAACAGCTGTTGGAGATGTGACTCTTGAATTGAACGAAGGGGAATTGGTTGGACTAATCGGTCCAAACGGAGCTGGGAAAACCACTCTTTTCAACCTCTTGACGGGTGTTTATGAACCAAGTGAGGGAACAGTAACCCTAGATGGTCACCTTTTGAATGGAAAGGCACCTTATAAGATTGCTTCTTTGGGACTTGGACGTACATTCCAAAATATCCGTCTCTTTAAAGATTTAACAGTTTTGGACAATGTTTTGATTGCTTTTGGCAACCATCACAAACAACATGTTTTTGCTAGTTTCTTACGCTTACCAGCTTTTTACAAGAGTGAAAAAGAATTAAAGGCTAAGGCTTTGGAATTGTTGAAAATCTTTGATTTAGATGGTGATGCAGAAACTCTTGCTAAAAATCTTGCCTACGGACAACAACGTCGTTTGGAAATTGTTCGTGCTCTCGCTACGGAACCTAAAATTCTCTTTTTAGATGAACCAGCCGCAGGTATGAACCCACAGGAAACAGCAGAATTGACTGAGTTAATTCGTCGTATCAAAGATGAATTTAAGATTACAATCATGCTGATTGAACACGATATGAATCTGGTCATGGAAGTAACAGAACGTATCTACGTACTTGAATATGGTCGTTTAATTGCTCAAGGAACTCCAGACGAAATTAAGACCAATAAACGTGTTATCGAAGCTTATCTAGGAGGTGAAGCCTAATGTCTATGTTAAAAGTTGAAAATCTTTCTGTGCATTACGGTATGATCCAAGCAGTCCGTGATGTAAGCTTTGAAGTGAATGAAGGAGAAGTTGTTTCCCTTATCGGTGCCAATGGTGCAGGTAAGACAACCATTCTCCGTACCTTGTCTGGTTTGGTTAGACCGAGTTCAGGAAAGATTGAATTTTTAGGTCAAGAAATCCAAAAAATGCCGGCTCAGAAAATCGTGGCAGGTGGTCTTTCACAAGTTCCAGAAGGACGCCACGTCTTCCCTGGCTTGACTGTTATGGAAAATCTTGAAATGGGAGCTTTTTTAAAGAAAAATCGTGAAGAAAATCAAGCTAACTTGAAGAAAGTTTTCTCACGCTTCCCACGTCTTGAAGAACGGAAAAACCAAGATGCAGCCACTCTTTCAGGGGGGGAACAACAAATGCTTGCCATGGGACGCGCTCTTATGTCAACACCAAAACTTCTTCTTTTAGATGAACCATCAATGGGACTTGCCCCAATCTTTATCCAAGAGATTTTTGATATCATTCAAGATATCCAGAAACAAGGAACGACCGTCCTCTTGATTGAACAAAATGCCAATAAAGCACTCGCAATCTCTGACCGAGGCTATGTACTGGAAACAGGAAAAATCGTCCTATCAGGAACAGGAAAAGAACTCGCCTCATCAGAAGAAGTCAGAAAAGCATATCTGGGTGGCTAAAACAATCCAGTGGATTGTTTTAGTCGGCAGATGGAGATTACGAAGTAATCTCCATTAATAGTCCGGGGGACCTTTTTAGTCGGCGGATGAAGAGTGCGAAGCAATCATCAAATCCAGTGGATTGTTTTAGTCGACAGATAGAGATTGCGAAGCAATTCTCATCTGCACTGGAAGGTTAGCTTCTGATAATTGAAATAAAATCGAATGAAAGCTATCTTACTTTCATTCACAGAGCTCGATTTTAGAGCTCTTTTTGCTAGCTTATTCATACTTTTCTGAATTTTGAAAAAGAAATGTAAGCGTTTGATAGATTTACAAAAAGATTGTATAATAGGGATAAGAATAGAAAAGGAGAAGTCTCATGGCAGTTAAAGATTTTATGACCCGCAAGGTAGTGTATATTAGTCCAGATACAACAGTATCTCATGCAGCAGATTTGATGAGAGAGCAAGGTTTGCACCGCTTGCCTGTTATCGAAAATGATCAATTGGTTGGTTTGGTAACTGAGGGAACCATCGCGCAAGCTAGTCCATCAAAAGCCACAAGTCTTTCTATCTATGAGATGAACTATCTTCTGAATAAGACAAAAGTAAAAGATGTCATGATTCGCGATGTTGTCACTGTTTCAGGCTATGCTAGTCTAGAAGATGCAACTTATCTGATGTTGAAAAACAAGATTGGTATTCTTCCTGTCGTAGATAACCATCAAGTCTATGGTGTTATTACAGATCGTGACGTTTTCCAAGCCTTTCTTGAAATTGCTGGCTATGGAGAAGAAGGAATTCGTGTGCGCTTTGTTACAGAAGATGAAGTTGGTGTTCTCGGTAAGATTGTTTCTCTAATCGTTGAGGAGAATCTGAATATCTCCCATACAGTCAATATTCCACGTAAAGATGGTAAGGTGATTATAGAAGTTCAAATTGATGGTTCAGTTGATTTGGTAGCCTTAAAACAAAAATTTGAAGCTGAAAATATTCAAGTGGAAGAGATTAGTCGTACTTCTGCGAAAGTTTTATAAGAAGGGAAGCCGAAAGGCTTCTTTTTACATGCAATGGGAGATTGGAGCAAAAGATGGAAAGAAATGAGAGAATATGGTATAATAAAATGATACAAAAAAGGAGTATTTATGGACATTTCAGTAATTCGTCAGAAAATTGACGCAAATCGTGAAAAATTAGCTTCTTTCAGGGGGTCTCTTTGACCTCGAAGGTTTAGAGGAAGAGATTGCCATTTTGGAAAACAAGATGACAGAACCTGATTTTTGGAACGATAATATCGCGGCCCAAAAAACGTCGCAAGAATTGAATGAATTAAAAAATACCTACAATACCTTCCATAAAATGGAAGAGTTGCACGATGAAGTTGAAATTTTATTGGACTTTTTAGCTGAAGACGAGTCAGTGCATGAGGAACTGGTTGAACAGTTATCAGAACTTGACAAGATGATGACCAGCTACGAGATGACGCTTCTCTTATCAGAACCTTATGACCATAATAATGCGATCTTGGAAATCCATCCAGGTTCTGGTGGTACTGAGGCGCAAGACTGGGGTGATATGTTGCTTCGTATGTACACTCGCTATGGAAATGCCAAAGGCTTTAAAGTGGAAATCTTGGATTACCAGGCTGGTGATGAAGCAGGTATTAAGTCGGTGACCTTGTCCTTTGAAGGGCCTAATGCCTATGGTCTCCTCAAGTCAGAAATGGGTGTTCACCGTTTGGTTCGTATTTCACCATTTGACTCTGCCAAACGTCGCCACACCTCTTTCACATCTGTAGAAGTGATGCCAGAATTGGATGATACTATTGAAGTGGAAATCCGTGAAGATGATATCAAAATGGATACCTTCCGTTCAGGTGGTGCTGGTGGACAGAACGTCAATAAAGTTTCAACAGGTGTGCGTTTGACACACATTCCTACGGGAACTGTCGTCCAGTCAACGGTCGATCGTACTCAATATGGAAATAGAGATCGTGCCATGAAGATGTTGCAGGCTAAGCTCTATCAAATGGAGCAAGAAAAGAAAGCTGCGGAAGTTGATTCCCTCAAGGGTGAGAAAAAGGAAATCACATGGGGAAGCCAAATCCGTTCTTATGTTTTCACGCCATATACTATGGTAAAAGATCACCGAACTAGCTTTGAAGTTGCACAAGTAGATAAGGTTATGGATGGAGACCTAGATGGTTTTATTGATGCCTATCTCAAGTGGCGCATCAGCTAAGATAGAAAGGAACTCACATGTCAATTATTGAAATGAGAGATGTCGTCAAAAAATACGACAATGGAACGACTGCTCTACGAGGTGTTTCGGTCAGCGTTGATCCAGGGGAATTTGCTTACATCGTAGGACCTTCAGGAGCAGGAAAGTCAACTTTTATTCGTTCTCTGTATCGTGAAGTAAAAATCGATAAAGGAAGCCTATCAGTTGCTGGTTTTAATCTGGTTAAGATTAAAAAGAAAGATGTTCCGCTTCTACGTCGTAGTATTGGGGTTGTCTTCCAGGATTATAAACTCTTGCCAAAGAAAACTGTCTATGAAAATATTGCTTATGCTATGGAAGTAATTGGAGAAAATCGCCGTAATATCAAAAAACGGGTGATGGAAGTTTTGGACTTGGTTGGATTGAAGCATAAGGTTCGTTCTTTTCCAAATGAGCTCTCAGGTGGGGAGCAACAGCGAATTGCGATTGCGCGAGCTATTGTAAACAATCCCAAAGTACTGATAGCTGATGAACCAACAGGAAACTTGGACCCGGATAATTCATGGGAAATTATGAATCTCTTGGAACGGATTAACCTACAAGGAACAACTATTTTGATGGCGACTCATAATAGCCAGATTGTAAATACCTTGCGCCACCGTGTCATTGCCATTGAAAATGGCCGTGTCGTTCGTGACGAATCAAAAGGAGAGTATGGATACGATGATTAGTAGATTTTTTCGCCATTTATTTGAATCACTAAAAAGTTTGAAACGAAATGGTTGGATGACAGTGGCTGCTGTCAGCTCAGTCATGATTACGTTAACCTTGGTTGCCATATTTGCTTCTGTTATTTTCAATACAGCGAAACTGGCTACAGATATTGAAAATAATGTCCGAGTAATGGTTTACATTCGTAAGGATGTCGCTGATAATAGTGAGACTATTGAAAAAGAAGGTCAAACTGTTACAAATAATGACTACCATAAGGTATATAATGCCTTGAAGGGCATGTCTACGGTTAAGAGTGTTACTTTTTCAAGTAAAGAAGAACAATATGAAAAATTAACTGAGACAATGGGGGACAACTGGAAAATCTTTGATGGTGACGCCAATCCTCTCTATGATGCATATATTGTAGATACTAACACACCAAGTGATGTAAAGACAGTAGCTGAAGAGGCTAAGAAAATTGAAGGTGTATCAGAAGTTCAAGATGGTGGTGCTAATACAGAACGCTTGTTTAAGTTAGCCTCATTTATTCGTGTCTGGGGACTAGTTATTGCGGGCCTCTTGATTTTCATAGCAGTCTTCTTGATTTCTAATACCATTCGTATTACCATTATTTCTCGCAGTCGAGAAATTCAAATTATGCGCTTGGTTGGTGCTAAGAATAGCTATATCAGAGGACCATTCCTACTTGAAGGTGCCTTCATTGGGTTACTTGGAGCAACCCTTCCATCGGTTTTAGTATTCGTTGTTTATCAAATGGTCTACCAATCGGTTAATAAGTCATTAGTCGGTCAAAATCTTTCTATGATTTCACCAGAAGTATTCAGTCCACTAATGATAGCCCTCTTGTTTATTATTGGAATTTTTATTGGTTCAATTGGATCAGGAATTTCAATGCGTCGATTCTTAAAAATTTAAATGTAAATAGATGTATATTTGAGGAGATTTTAATATCTCCTTTTTTACTACAAAAATTTTAGAAAAAAGTGTACTTTTTTTTATAAAAGCCTTTACAAAAAAAATTAAAGTGGTATAATTAATACGTAGTTAGGTGCAAACGTTTTCGTAAAACGTTTGCCTAAATAAAAATAAAGGAGATTTGAATGATGAAAGATACATTCAAAAATGTCTTGTCTTTCGAATTTTGGCAAAAATTCGGTAAGGCTTTGATGGTGGTTATCGCCGTTATGCCGGCTGCTGGTTTGATGATTTCAATCGGTAAGTCGCTTGTGATGATTAACCCTAACTTTGCTCCACTCGTTATTACTGGTGGTGTACTAGAGCAAATCGGTTGGGGAGTTATCGTTAACCTTCATATCTTGTTCGCCCTCGCTATTGGAGGAAGCTGGGCTAAGGAACGCGCTGGTGGTGCGTTTGCGGCAGGTCTTGCCTTTATCCTAATCAATCGTATCACTGGTACAATCTTTGGCGTATCAGGAGATATGTTGAAAAATCCAGAAGCTATGGTAACAACACTTTTTGGCGGATCAATCAAAGTTGCTGATTACTTCATTAGTGTTATGGAAGCCCCAGCACTTAACATGGGTGTCTTCGTAGGGATTATTTCTGGTTTTATTGGAGCAACTGCTTACAATAAATACTATAACTTCCGTAAGCTTCCTGATGCACTTTCATTCTTTAACGGAAAACGTTTTGTACCATTTGTAGTTATTCTTCGTTCAATAATTGCTGCAATTGTACTTTCAGCTTTCTGGCCACTTGTGCAAACTGGTATCAATAGCTTTGGTATCTGGATTGCTAACTCACAAGAAACTGCTCCAATCCTTGCACCATTCTTGTATGGTACATTGGAACGTTTGCTCTTGCCATTTGGTCTTCACCACATGTTGACTATCCCAATGAACTATACAGCTCTTGGTGGTACTTATGAAGTCTTAACTGGTGCAGCAAAAGGTAGCCAAGTATTTGGTCAAGATCCACTTTGGCTTGCATGGGTAACAGACCTTGTAAACCTTAAAGGTACTGATGCTAGTCAATACCAACACTTGTTAGATACAGTACATCCAGCTCGTTTCAAAGTTGGACAAATGATCGGTTCATTCGGTATCTTGATGGGTGTCATCGTTGCTATCTACCGTAATGTCGATGCTGATAAGAAACATCAATATAAAGGTATGATGATTGCGACAGCTCTTGCAACATTCTTGACAGGGGTTACTGAACCAATCGAATACATGTTCATGTTCATCGCAACACCTATGTATCTTGTTTACTCACTTGTTCAAGGTGCGGCCTTCGCTATGGCTGACGTTGTAAACCTACGTATGCACTCATTCGGTTCAATCGAGTTCTTGACTCGTACACCTATTGCAATCAGTGCTGGTATCGGTATGGATATCATTAACTTCATTTGGGTAACTGTTCTCTTTGCTGTAATCATGTACTTTATCGCAAACTTCATGATTCAAAAATTCAACTACGCAACTCCAGGGCGTAACGGAAACTACGAAACTGCTGAAGGTTCAGAAGAATCTAGCAACGCAGTGAAAGTTGCAGCAGGTTCTCAAGCTGTAAATATTATCAACCTTCTTGGTGGACGTGCAAACATCGTTGATGTGGATGCATGTATGACTCGTCTTCGTGTAACTGTTAAAGATGCTGACAAAGTCGGTGATGCAGAACAATGGAAAGCAGAAGGAGCTATGGGTCTTGTCATGAAAGGACAAGGGGTTCAAGCTATCTACGGACCAAAAGCTGACGTATTGAAATCTGATATCCAAGATATCCTTGATTCAGGTGAAATCATTCCTGAAACTCTTCCAAGTCAAATGACAGAAGCGCAACAAAACACTGTTCAATTCAAAGGTCTTACTGAGGAAGTTTACTCAGTAGCTGACGGTCAAGTTGTTGCTTTGGAACAAGTAAAAGATCCAGTATTTGCTCAAAAAATGATGGGTGATGGATTTGCAGTAGAACCTGCAAATGGAAACATTGTATCTCCAGTTTCAGGTACTGTATCAAGCATCTTCCCTACAAAACATGCTCTTGGTCTTGTGACTGAAGCAGGTCTTGAAGTACTTGTTCACATTGGTTTGGACACAGTAAGTCTTGAAGGAAAACCATTTACAGTTCATGTTGCTGAAGGACAAAAAGTTGCAGCAGGTGATCTTCTTGTCACAGCTGACTTGGATGCTATCCGTGCAGCAGGTCGTGAAACTTCAACAGTGGTTGTCTTCACAAATGCTGAAGCTATTAAATCAGTTAAATTAGAACAAACAGGTTCTCTTGCAGCTAAAACAGCAGTTGCTAAAGTAGAATTGTAATATACTTGAGGTTGGAAGCTGTATTCCAACCTCTTATTTTGGGAGAAAAGCATGAAATTTTTAACACTCAATTCTCACAGTTGGATGGAGAAAGAAGCAGAGGAAAAATTCCAGATTTTGCTTGAGGATATTCTTGAAAAGGACTATGATTTGATTTGTTTCCAAGAAATCAATCAGGAGATCACTTCGCCAGAGGTGGAGGTTAATGATCTTTATCAAGCTTTGCCAGCAGCTGAGCCTATTCACCAAGATCACTATGTTAGACTTTTGGTTGAAAAGTTGTCTGAGCAAGGGAAAAATTACTACTGGACTTGGGCCTATAACCATATCGGTTATGACCGCTATCATGAAGGTGTGGCTATCTTGTCTAAAACACCTATAGAAGCCAGAGAAATTTTGGTTTCAGATGTGGATGATCCAACAGACTATCATACTCGCCGTGTTGCCTTGGCTGAAACTGTAGTTGATGGTAAGGAGCTTGCAGTTGCCAGTGTCCACCTTTCTTGGTGGGATAAAGGTTTCCAAGAAGAATGGGCACGATTTGAGGCTGTCTTGAAAGAATTGAACAAGCCACTTTTGCTTGCTGGGGATTTCAACAATCCAGCAGGTAAGGAAGGATACCAAGCTATTTTAGCTAGTCCATTAGGCCTACAAGACGCATTTGAAGTTGCTCAAGAGAAAAGCGGTAGCTATACTGTTCCACCTGAAATTGATGGCTGGAAAGGGAACACTGAACCCCTTCGAATTGATTATGTCTTTACTACCAAAGAGTTAGCGGTGGAAAATTTACATGTCGTATTTGATGGTAACAAGAGTCCGCAAGTTAGTGATCACTATGGCTTGAGTGCTATTTTAAATTGGAAATAATAACTGATACTCTTTGAAAATCAAATTCAAACCACGTCAACGTCGCCTTGCCGTACTCAAGTACAGCCTGCGGCTAGTTTCCTAGTTTGCTCTTTGATTTTCATTGAGTATGAAAAGAGGTTGGGATTATAAAATTCCAGCCTTTTTCTGACTAGAAAAGCTACTGGAAATAGCCTAAATAAGTGAGACTACTGAAATGGAATAAAATGTGGTATAATTGATAAGATAGATAGAATCGAGGATATTATGTCATTTACGAAATTTCAATTTAAAAACTATATTAGAGAAGCCTTGGAGGAGTTGAAATTTACAACTCCAACAGAGGTGCAAGATAAGTTGATTCCGATTGTTTTGGCAGGTCGTGACCTAGTCGGTGAATCAAAAACAGGTTCGGGTAAGACTCACACTTTCCTATTGCCGATTTTCCAGCAATTAGATGAAACCAGCGATAGTGTTCAAGCAGTTATTACTGCACCGAGCCGTGAGTTGGCTACTCAAATTTACCAAGCAGCCCGTCAGATTGCAGCCCACTCGAAAGTGGAAGTTCGTGTGGTTAATTATGTGGGGGGGACAGATAAGGCTCGCCAGATTGAAAAATTGGCAAGCAACCAGCCTCATATTGTTATTGGTACGCCAGGTCGTATCTACGACTTGGTTAAATCTGGTGATTTAGCTATTCACAAGGCTAAGACCTTTGTGGTTGATGAGGCAGATATGACCTTGGATATGGGATTCTTAGAAACTGTTGATAAGATTGCTGGCAGCCTTCCAAAAGACCTGCAATTCATGGTCTTCTCAGCGACTATTCCACAAAAACTACAACCATTCTTGAAAAAATACTTATCAAATCCTGTTATGGAGAAAATCAAGACCAAAACGGTCATTTCTGACACTATTGATAATTGGTTGATTTCTACTAAGGGACGTGATAAGAATGCTCAAATTTATCAATTGACTCAGTTGATGCAACCGTATTTGGCAATGATTTTTGTCAACACTAAGACACGTGCTGATGAATTGCATTCATATTTGACTGCTCAAGGATTGAAGGTAGCGAAGATTCATGGAGATATTGCCACTCGTGAACGCAAGCGAATCATGAATCAGGTAAAAAATCTGGATTTTGAGTATATTGTCGCAACAGACTTGGCAGCGCGTGGGATTGACATTGAAGGTGTCAGTCATGTCATCAATGATGCCATTCCGCAAGACTTATCCTTCTTCGTGCACCGTGTTGGTCGAACTGGACGAAACGGCCTAGCAGGTACAGCTATTACCCTTTATCAGCCAAGCGATGACTCGGATATTCGTGAGTTGGAGAAATTGGGAATCAAGTTTACTCCTAAGATGGTCAAAGACGGGGAATTTCAAGATACTTATGACCGTGATCGTCGTGCCAACCGTGAGAAAAAACAAGATAAGCTTGATATCGAAATGATTGGTTTGGTTAAAAAGAAAAAGAAAAAAGTCAAACCAGGTTATAAGAAGAAAATTCAATGGGCGGTTGATGAAAAGCGCCGTAAAACCAAGCGCGCTGAAAATCGTGCTCGAGGTCGTGCAGAGCGTAAAGCTAAACGCCAAACATTTTAATAGAAATCGTTGGAGTTCTGATCTCCAACTTTTTGCTTTATGAGAACGAAATATCTGGTAACTTCTAATACTAGCCCAAAATCAAAAAACATCTCATAATAGTAGTTATGAAACTTACAAACGAAGAAATACAAAAAATTGAAAAACTCCTAAGAGATTCATCGTACGCCAAATATCACAAACGTCTACAGATTATTTATTTTCACTCAAAAGAAAAGAGTTATAAGGAAATCATGGATCTGCTAGATTACAATAAAACAACTGTTTGGAGGAAAATGAAGATGTCTACTTTTTTCAAAAAAAGTTTCTGGCCAACCTTTTTGACTGTTAACCAAACTGTTATACTATTCTACCTAAAGGATGGCTTGGATAGACAATACCTAACAACTGAGTCTATCTATTTGGTGATAGGGTACTTTATATTTGCAAATATTTACGTAGCTATCTTAAGCAATTCGAAACTTTGGGATAAAAGTTGGGATAAAAAGAGTGATAGCAGTAAGAAAAAATATATTCTGAAAAAGTAATCTGAGATGTAGGGAATTGGTTTGATTCGACGGAGATGATTTTCAGTTGACGCAGACTTAAAAAAACGATATAATAATAAAGTTGAGAATTGATTTTCACTTGTCTTAGTCCAGAGAAATGGCGGTGCTGCGAGCCATCTAAGCTAGAAAGTCAT
>CAUQZY010000026.1:0-20953 GCA_963522395.1 uncultured Streptococcus sp. | reverse complement strand
ATAAGAGTTCCAGTTTATCTGGAGTTTCCAACATCATTTCTTCCCAAGTGTAGCCGGTCCATGACCAGATGTCCTTGTCTGGCAATTCCTTTCGAATCCGCTTAACGAGAGGCAAGAGAATACCTGTATTGAGAAAAGGCTCCCCTCCCAGCAAGGTTAATCCTTGAACATAGGGCTGTGCAAGGTCTGCCATGATCTGTTCTTCTAATTCTGCTGTATAGGGAATACCAGCATTGAAAGACCAAGTGGCAACATTATAGCAACCCTCGCAATGAAACATGCATCCTGATACATAGAGAGAGTTACGCACACCTTCGCCGTCCACAAAGTTAAAGGCCTTGTAGTCGATGATACGGCCTTGACTGAGCTCCTCGCTTTTCCATTCTTGTGGTTTTGGACTATTCATTCGCTACCTCTATCCAATAACGCTCGACTCCATTACGAACATCTTCAAGGAGCCCACCATTGGCTAGAATGACTGCTCTGCTAGCAGGATTATTCACGCTACAGGTCACAAGCGTTCTCTTGATGTTCTTTTCCTTAGCAACTTGCAAGCCCTGACAGAGAGTTTCTTTAGCATAACCCTTACCTCTTTCTGATGGACGAATGGAGTAGCCAATGTGACCACCTTCTTCTAGTAGAAAGTTACTGAGGCGCAACCGGAGATTAAGAAATCCAATTGCTTTGCCTTTCACAGAAAAAACTACTAACTGAATTGCGGGAACCCATCCTTCAGGCAAGTTAATCCCCATTTCTTGATTCTGATTGCTTTCCAACCACTCTTCATACACAAAGTTCTCTGTATCCCAGAAACCGCCGTCGTGAGGCGACTGAAATTTTTCAAACTCTGCCATCATCTCTAAAACTGTTTCTTTATCTGCTAATATCGGTCTGCGTAATTCCATCCTTACCTCCCACTAAGAGAAAAGCGAGAGCTGACTCTCACTTTTATTTCTTCTTATTCTTGTTTAAAAATTGTTCTCTGAGACTGATCAAGCGTTCTTTTTTACCAGCTCCACCTTTAGAGTGTTTCTCGTGATAACGGGTCACTTGTGCGCGCCCCTTATCGTCTAATTGATATTTTCCCATTTCATTTCTTTCTAATTTGTTACTTGATGGCCAGCTATTTTAATCGTTGAACCATTCATATGTTTGACACGCGCTGCGATTTCCTTGTGACGCCCATTGACCATAGGTCTCGCTTGAGGATTGCCTAAATAGCCACAAGTCCGTTTAACAACGTCTACTGTTTTAGGGTCGCTATTGCCACAGTTTGGACAAGCAAATCCTCTCTCAGTTGGTTCAAAATCCCCTTCAAAGTCACACTTGTAGCAACGGTCAATTGGAGTATTGGTTCCCAAATATCCCACACGATCATAAGCGTAATCCCAGACAGCTTCCAGAGCCTTAGGATTTTGCTGAAGGACTGGATACTCACAATAATGGATGAAACCACCTGACGCACCTGCTTCTGGATAGACTTTCTCAAAGTCTAATTTTTCAAACGGTGTTGGATTTTTACGAACATCGTAGTGGAAAGAGTTAGTGTAGTATTCCTTGTCAGTAATATCTGGAATAGAACCAAACTTGTCTGTATCTAGTCGACAGAAACGGTCTGTCAGACTTTCAGATGGTGTTGAGTAGATAGAAAAATGATAGCCATATTGATCTGACCACTCTTCTACACGGCGTTTCATATCACGAATGATATCCAGCGTGAATTCCTTAGCTTCTGGATTGCTTTCCCAGCTGTTACCAAAGAAAACAGTTGCTACCTCATACAAACCGATATAGCCCAGAGAAACTGTCGCACGACGATTCTTAAAGAGCTGGTCAACGCTTTCTTCTTTACCTAGACGATGACCAAAAGCACCGTATTGATACAATATAGGAGCATTTGCTGGTGTTGCTTCCTTAGTTCGTTCGACACGGTAAACCAGAGCATCTTCAGCGATATTCATCCGCTCGTTGAAGATTTCCCAGAACTTGTTCATGTGACCTTCAGACTCAAGAGCAATACGAGGCAGGTTAACTGTCACAACACCCAGATTCATACGACCTGAATTGACTTCTATACCATTTTCATCCTTCCATCCTTGGAGGAAAGAACGGCAACCCATAGGCACCTTAAAAGAACCTGTCAAGTCAACAATCTTATCATAAGATAAAACATCTGGATACATCCGCTTGGTTGCACATTCTAAGGCCAATTGCTTGATGTCGTAGTTAGGAGTTCCTTCTTCCAAGTTAAGACCTCTTTTCAGAGTAAAAATCAGTTTAGGGAAGATGGCTGTTCGATGTTCTGAACCAAGGCCCTTGATTCGGATGTTCAAGATAGCCTTTTGAATTTCACGCTCAAAACGATTGGTTCCCAGACCAAAACCTAGTGAAGTAAAAGGTGTTTGACCATTTGAAGTGAAGAGGGTGTTGATTTCATACTCAAGAGATTGCATAGCATCATAGATGTCCTTTTGCGTTTTCTTCCAAGCGTAATCTTCCCGTTTGTCAGGTAAGACCCACTCTTCCGCTTCCTTAAGGTGTTTTTGATAATTCTTCTCTGCATAAGGCGCCAAGACTTCATCGATACGGTCAGCTGAACATCCACCGTACTGGCTAGAAGCAACGTTGGCGATGATTTGGGAAATCTGAGCTGTCGCAGTCTGGATAGACTTGGGACTTTCTACCTCTGCATTTCCAATCTTAAAACCATTTTCCAACATACCCTTGAAATCAATCAAACAGCAGTTGGTCATAGGTGTATAGGGACTGTAGTCCAAATCGTGATAGTGGATATCCCCTTTTTGGTGGGCATTGGCTACATGCTTAGGAAGCATTTGCAGTCCGATTGACTTTCCAACAATCCCTGCCGTCAAATCACGCTGGGTATTAAAGACATCACTGTCTTTATTGGCATTTTCGTTGACAACTGCCTGGTCTTTGTTGAGAAGTTTATGGATACTAAAGTTGATATCCGTCGCTTTTGAACGCTCAAAATCCCTCTGTGTCCGATAAGTAATATACTCCTCAGCTAGCGCATATTCTTTGGCTTCAAGGAGTTCATGTTCTACGATATTTTGGATTTCGTAAATCTTAACCCCCTGTGGAAAGCGACTATGAATTTCTGTGACAATTCGCTCGGTCAGAGCATTGAGGCGCTTTTCGACCAAGGGTGTCACATCCATAACCTTGTCAGCCGCCTTGTGGAGAGCCTTGTCAATCTTGTCCACATCAAATACAACACGTCTCCCATCTCGTTTCTCGACGAAGAGAGTTGGCAAAATTGTAATTTTTTCTTCTAGTGCAATCATATGCATGCTCTTTTCTAAAATGTTCTTTCTAAAAAGTATTATACCACTCTAAAAAGAAAAATCAATATCTTGTGTTAAAAATCCTAAAATTTTTAAAAATACACAAGATATTGATTTTGTTATTTAATTTTATAGACTTTAAACTCTGAGTAATCAGTCTTTACTTGTTGGTAATTTCCTTTCAAGAATGTCTCTACTTCAGACCAGAGAGCCACCTTGTCGTTTACCACAATCACCTTAGGTTGGTTTTCTTTCAAGTCATTGATTAAACTAGTTTTATTTTCTTCTGTATTCGTGTAGAGAAGAGGTGATAAGAACATGGAACCAGCCAAACGCTGGCTTTCCTTATAGATCTGAACATAAGAATCCCAGATATAGATTTGATCTCCCTCACTCGTCTCTTGTTTGATTCTATCCACTACTTGATGTTGTTCACTATAAGAAGCTGGATGCAAGACAAAACGAGCTACAAGAGGAATTGTAATTAGATAAACCACTACTAGAATCGGTAAGTAGAGATTTCCCCTCATAAATTTTTTCCATAAAGTTGGAACTTCCTCTCTTCTCCGACGACGTGCTATCCTTCCCGAGTGTTCTCCACGAATACTGGTCATCAAAAGAAGGAGTAAAAATGGAAGGATTAGAATCAAACGCGAACCGTGAAGAGGTTCTTGAGAAAAAAGCAACAAGGCTAGTACAAATAAGAAAACAAAGCTAGCTGGTACTGAGATGACATATAATCTAGATGCTTTAGACTGGAACAAACCGAGAAAAACAAGGAAGAGAGCTCCTAAACCAAAGGTCAACAAACCATAAAATACAACATTATCCATTAATTTAGGATTCGCAAAGACCTGAAGGGAAGCAATCGGATACAAAAGACTCCCTAGAGCTTCTCCAAAACCTCCTGAAATGATGACATAATAGCCTAAAGGATAAAATAAGAGAGAGAAGCCAAGTGCTGTCGCAAAAAATTGATAAATTCCATGTATAAAGCGTCCATGTCCAACATTAAAAACAAATAAACCAATCGTTACTACAACAGTAAAGAGAAGACTTGTAAGGGGCTCTATAAAAAATGCTAGAGCCAAGAAAATCCCCAGACGTAGAAATCCCTTGTCATGGTTAGGATTTGATAGATAACGCGCTACTAAAGAAAAGCCTGCAAATAAGAATGGAAGAGCTACAATCGTAGCATAGCCTCCTCCAAAACCTATACCAGATACCAAAATATAAAATATGGTTAGGAGTTGCTTAGCTTGATCCCTTTGTCCTGTCAGATAGTCAGTTGCAGAAAAGAGGAAATAGCCTCCTCCTAAGAGGGCTAGCCATTCTACCAAGGCAAAAAGGATGCCTCCTTGGGTAATGTAAAGTAGTAAATAATAAAGAAGACCTTGGCCAGCATAATAACTACTGTAGAGCTGCCCTCCCTGATGCAAAGCCCACCCTATATACAAATCCTGCGCCTGAGAAGGACTTACCATATCTAAAAGCAAAGGAAGAATCACAGAAAAAATCGTCGCAATCGTACTTCCAATGATAAGTCTGAAAAACGGGAAAGCTACCTGTTCTTCTTTTTCCACATGAGATTCAAGATTCCTATCCAGTCTATTTTCAATTTCATTACTCTGTATCGTTTCGGATACTTCTTCTATTCTGCCATATACAGCCATGTCGTTTCTCCTATTCAATTTATCTGTCTTAGTATATCAAAAAGACCTAGAATTGTCAGCTTGCGATGGCTGTTTGAGTGATTTTTTGCATAGTTTCACAAAGGTTTCAATTTCCCGAAATCGGTGTAAATGTGTCTGTTTAAATATCATGATATAATTCAATTCTTTCTGAGTTAGCATCTTTCCTCCTACATTTTCTTATTCGTAAAAGGCAAGAAAAATAGGACTGGCTTGGATCCTAAGTCCTAGATTTCTTATAAAATTGGGGCGAATAACTGGGCAATTTCCTTAATCAATTTCTGATACCAGCTATTTTTTATCGTATGAGGGAAAATTTCTTGCGATACTGAAAAAATCTCTTGAAAATCTTTTTGAATCTCTGTGATTGATTTCGTTTTATATAGCAAAACTGCATTTTCATAGTGGTGAAGCAAACTTCTATAATCTAAGTTAATGGTTCCAACTGCAGCAAAGTCCTTATCCACTAGGATTTGTTTACTGTGGATGAAGCCTGGACTATACTCAAAAATCCTAACTCCTGCTGACAACAAATCCGGATAGGCCCCTCTTGTGATGAGTTGGATTAATTTTTTATCCGGAATAAAAGGGGTCACGATGCGGACATCAACACCTCTCATAGCCGCGTTTTTAATACTCTCTGTTAAATCATAGTCAATAATCAAATAGGGCGTTGTAATATAGACTGAATCAGTAGCCTGATTAATCAAACTTTGATAGACTTTTTTCCCTACCTGAGTACGGAAGATGGGCTTGGGTCCACTACCGTAAGGAATGCAGAACCCTTGGCCAGAACAAGGCTGATTTTCCAAGTGATACTGGTCAAAATCGCTGATTTCCCCACGATTGATGTACCAAGTCATCAAAAAGAGACGGGTTAGAGCCTTGACACCAGGGCCATCTAAGCGAATCCCACTATCCTTCCAATAACCAAAGCGTTCTACATGATTGATGTACTCATCGGCTAAGTTAATCCCTCCTGTATAGGCTATCTGACCATCTATGACAAGGATTTTCCGATGGTCCCGATTGTTGTAAGCCACTGTCAAACGAGGAATCACCTTGTTAAACTTATGAGCTTCAATTCCTCGACTACGAAGCTGAATGGTATAGTCTCCAGGTAAAGTCGCCATACAGCCGATATCATCATAGAGCATCTTAACCTCTACACCTTGAGCTGCCTTTTGCTCTAGTATGTCTAGTATGCTATTCCACATTAGACCTTCTTCGACAATATAATACTCTAGAAAGATAAACTTTTCAGCTTTCTTGAGGTCTTCCAACATATGTTGCCACATGCTTTCACCCGAAGAAAAGAATTGTGAATCTGTTCGGTCATATACATCGGCATTACTATCCATACTCAACAGAGACTTGATAACCCCATAAGCCGCCTTATCATCTTCCTTCAATTTCTGGCGAAGTGCTTTACTGTTATCTTCCCGAAAATGCATAGAACCAAGTTTGTCCAACTGTTTGATTTCTTTTTTGGACAATCGCCTTTCTCCGAACATCAGATAGAGCAGTGGGCCAATGATAGGAACAAAAGTTACCACTAACCACATTACTTTGCTTTCAGGTGTCATAGAACGATTGACAATCGCGACAATAGTCGCCATACTCATAATGATTAAGAGAATCACCCAAAGAATAGGAGCCATCCGCCCTACATAAAGAAAGAGGCCAAAAACAAGAGAAAGTTCAAGTAGCATAATTGAAAGACTAAAACCATACTTGGACATCAATAATTGAAATTTTCTATATTTCATATCCCCTCCTTGATAGTTTGAATGCTAAAAACAGGTAATTGATACTAGTATAACGCAGGTATTCGACAGAAGGCAAGTATTTATGATTATTTTTCTGAGTAATCATAAAAGAGACCGAAAAATCCAGTCTCCTTCTAGTCTATTTTGATAAAACGATGCGATCAGACGCTTCTCTATCCATATCGTCAATAATCATCTGATTGCCATTTATTGTATAAATCTTGGCATCATCACCAATAATCATACGTTGATTAGCGGCGTCGAAGCTAACCTGTTTGACTTTCTGATCCCCGTCAGATTCGAGCTCAGTCCATGTACCAGTAGTTCCAGTTACCACTAAAGTGATACGGTCTCCGTCATCCTGACCAGTATAAGTTCCATCAATATTAGTTGGTTGGGCTGTAACTGTATTTTGTGAAGAACTTGTTGCTGCCTGGTTGCTATTTTCTGTAGAAGATGAAACAGCAGGTTGTGATTGCTGAGTTTGTTGAGTTTGCGATTGAGCTACTGGTTGTTGAACCTGTTGAGTTCTCTGTGAACAAGCTACTAAGAGACTAAGACTTGCTAGAGAAGCAAGAGAAAGTGTGAATGTTTTTAATTTCATGATGAATTTCCTTTCTTCTACCAATTTAGAGCAATTTTCTTCTAACTGGCAGTTCCCCTAGTATAACAAGTTCAAAAAAGGAGGTCAATTTATCTGCTCATGCTCCTGTAGATGAATCCGTACTTCTGAGATAAAATAGAGAGACCCTGTAATGAACAACAAGTCCTGCGCGTCTGCCCTTGCTTCAAAACTACTGATAAATTCTCGGTAAGAAGGAATTATATGGTAACCGGTCACATCTGTCTCGTCCAAGGACCCTTGATAGTCAAAGCCTGTCACCTTGAGTTCTACCTGAGGTAAATTTTCAGTCAGATAACCCAACATCCCTTGATAATCCTTACGTTTCAAGGCTCCAAAGAGGATTTGAGGACGATAGCCTTCCTGCTCTTTTTCTTTGATAAACTCAACCAAGCGAGTCAAGGCAGGGAGGTTATGAGCACCGTCCAAGTAAATTTGAGGACGAATACGCTCCAAACGCCCAGCCCAATGAGTCTGTTTCAAGGCCTCTCTTACAGCCTGCTCATCAACAACTTCCTTTTCTTCCCTCATAAAGAGAAGAAATGCTTGCAATGCCAAGGCTGCATTTTCCTGCTGATAGGCTCCTTCCAAGCCTATTTTCAGCTGTGAGTGGGTTCCTAAAGAACTTGAAAAATCACCCTTTAGCATTGAAAAATCTTGACCTGCCTGATAAAGGTCAACAGCTAAAGATTCAGCTTTTTTCTGACAGACAAGCCTAGCTTCTGGAGCCAGCTTAGCAACCACTGCCTTTTTACCAGCCTTGAAAATACCAGCTTTCTGCTCTGCGATTGCTTCTAGACTATCGCCCAGAGTCTCCTGATGGTCAAGCCCGACGGAAGTGATGACAGCAATCTCTCCAGTTACCACATTGGTCGTGTCAAGTAAGCCACCAATTCCCACTTCTAGTAGAACCAAATCCACCTCTTGCTCCCTAAAATAAAGAAAAGCAATCAAGGTCAGCAATTCAAAAAAGGACAACTGGTCATGAGTTTGCAGAAGCGTCTTTTCCATCTCCTTGACCTGCTCAGCTAAACGGATAAAGTCTGCATCAGCTATTGGTTCCCCATTAATGCAGATTCGGTCATTGATGGAGACAATATGAGGGGAGGTAAAAGTCGCAACTTTTTTGCCATGTCCCATGAATAACTCTCTCATAAAAGCAATGGTAGAGCCTTTCCCATTAGTTCCTGTCACATGGATAATAGGGTAAGACTTCTCGGGATTTCCTAACAAATCCACCGCTTGTTGCATTCGGCTCAAGCCTGACCGAAAATTCAAACCAATCCGACTATGAAGCCATTCTTCTACTTCAAACATATATATCTCCTTGACAAAAATCCAATCAATTACCGCGACAAAGCATGATGACTAATAAAAACAAGGTCAGGATTTTCGTCCCGACCTCTTACCTGGTTAGCTAATAACTAGCTACTATAAATTTTAACGTGGGGTAAAAACATCCCCCAGACTTACTGACGGTTTTTATTTTTATCGTCAGGCTAAAAACGTCCCCCGGACTTACCAGCTCTTTTTTATTTCAAAGAGCTGGACTAAAAATATCCACTGGATGTTCCAACTCTTCCAATTTCTAGGAGTTGGGGTGATACAGTCTCCCAGACTGTATCACTCCTCCATAAAGCTGTTGAAGACTTCTTCAATCATGTTCCATTCGTCTTCTGAGTCTTCTGGGATTGGTTGCAATTCGCCTTCTGTTCCATCTTCGTTTTCGATGAATGAGTAAGCTTGGATTTCAACTTGTCCGTCTTCGTCTTCTTCTGCGTTAACTGGTACTAGAAGAACATAGTTTTTACCAAATTCTTCTTTTCCGTCAATGGTCAAAAGGATTTCAAACAAGGTTTCATTTCCTTGCTCATCTACTAGTGTGATTAGTTCACGTTCTTCGTGGTCGTGGTTATGATCGTGTGACATAGCCTCTCCTTTGTATTAAAATTTTCTATCTAAATAATTTTGTAAAATCAGCTGAGCTGCTAACTTATCAATGACTTTCTTGCGCTTATTACGACTGATATCTGCTTGTTCAATCAACATGCGCTCTGCAGCAACTGTTGTCAAGCGTTCATCTTGATAGTCTACTGGTAAACCAAAAAGCTCTTCTAGCTTTGCTCCGTATGCTTGACTAGCTTCCACGCGCGGTCCGCTTGTATTGTTCATGTTTTTAGGCAAGCCCACTACAAATCGTTCCACCTTGTAAGTATCAACCAACTCCTTAACGCGGTCAAAACCAAATTGGCCTTGCTCCTCATTGATTTGGATGATTTCAAGCCCTTGAGCTGTAAAACCGAGCGGATCGCTAATGGCCACCCCTACCGTTTTTGAACCGACGTCCAATCCCATAATTCTCATAGGTTATAGATCGACTCCTTGTCCTTTAAGGTAGTAGCGGACCAATTCCTCAACGATTTCATCACGCTCATATTTACGGATTTGATTTCGTGCATTATTATAACGAGGAACGTAGGCAGGGTCTCCACTCAATACGTAACCTACGATTTGGTTAATTGGGTTGTAGCCCTTATCGTTCAACGAAGCATAGACATCAGTCAAAGTTTCGCTAATTTCTTTTTTATTGGAATCGTCCAATTTAAAACGTACTGTTTCTTCAGTAAATCCCATTCTAACACCCTCTTTCCTTAGAATAGTACCATTATAGCATAATTCCTTACGTTCTACAATTCAGGCAGTCTATTTATTTGGATTTTCTATTGTTCTGTCGCGCCATTTGCCAATCTGTCTGAAATATATTTGCTTGGTTCATTCTTCAAGAGATTTTCTAAACCAATGTTCTTCAGATACTCAGTCTGAGAAGCCTTCTTGACATCCAAAACTTGAAAATCATAACTAGTCGTTGTTTGAAGTTCTGTTGCACTTAATAATTTGGTTTCAAGCTTAAAGCCTGCCAATTTACGAGCTTCAATGATAGACTCATCCTTCTCCTCCGCCTCAAGGAGAGCCTTTTGAGTTTCTTCCACTCCATGTTGATCAATATAAGTCTTCAATTCATCAGAGACTGGACGCTTTTGTTGAATCGTTAAGCTCAAAAAAGTCTTATCCTTGTATGTAATGGTTTGGGTTTGCTGGCTACCATCACCTGACTTGGGCAAGACCAAGGTCTTGGTTACAACTGTATTCTTCTCGGCATTTTCAATAACTGGCAATGCTGACTGAATAGTATCCTTTTCTGTTTTTGTAGCTGTTGCAGTTTCTTTTTTCTGCCCACAACCAGCCAGGACAAAAAGGAAAGCTAGACTAACAAGAACTATTTTTTTCATTTCTTTCTTCTTTCTGTTTGAGATTAAAATAGAATAAGACTGGGAATTGCTCCCAGCCTTGATGTTTATAGAGCTGCACGCAAACGTGCTTCTGCATTTTCTACATTACGGACAGAGCGTGGTAGGAAGGCACGAATATCGTCTTCCTTATAGCCAACTTGCAGGCGTTTTTCATCTACAAGGATTGGGCTCTTTAAAATTCTCGGTGTTTCCATAATCAGATTGAGGACTTCATTGACGCTCAAATCTTCAATATCCACTCCAAGGGCTTTGGCATAGCGATTTTTAGACGAAACGATGCTGGCTATTCCGTTATCTGTTTTAGTTAGAATATCCAGTAATTCTTCTCTCGTAATTCCTTCTTTACCAAGGTTTTGTTCTTTATAACTTAACTGGTGGGCATTGAGCCAGGTTTTTGCTTTTTTACAGCTAGTACAACTTGAGACTGTATAAATTTTAATCATGTACCTACCCCTTTCGCTACATGTTACTATCAGTTTAGTCTATTATACCACAAAAAACATCCGACTTGCGACCTATTTTTAAATTTTTTTGACTTTTTTCGTCATTTTCGTACTTTTTTCTTGACAAAATGAAATTTACAGCCATTCTTTATATTTCTTGATGTAGATTTTTTTCACAATTGTCACGCTAATCATATACAAAATGATGATGAAAAGTAAAAAGATGTAATAAATCGGTTTTAAAGGAGTGAGATGAAGTAGGCTTGCGAGAGGACTGTAGGGAAGGAAGGTCACAAAGGCTGCAGCCAATAAGGTTGTCACAAGAACTAGCCAAGCTGGACGACTTTGTAAAAAGGGAATTTTGGCTGAACGCAACATATGGATAACCATGGTCTGTGACCACATGGACTCGATAAACCAACCTGTCTGAAACAAGACAATAAAGCCTACGGCAGACTCCGCTCCATGAACATAGGCTTGACCTGTCGTCATGGGTACAATGATAAAATAAAGCAAAATAAAGGTCAAAATATCAAAGGCAGAAGAGATAGGCCCCATCCAAACCATGAAACGTGTGATGGACTTAGCTTCCCAGGTATGCGGATTTCTCAAAAAATCTTTGTCCACCTTGTCAAAAGGCAAGGCAATACAAGACAAATCATAGACTAGATTTAGGATAATCAAATGAACTGGTGCCATTGGTAAAAATGGTAAAAAGATTCCAGAGACCAATAGGGATAAGATATTTCCAAAATTAGAACTCACTGTCATTTTGATATATTTGGTCATATTGGCATAGACCTTACGCCCTTCAACCAGTCCTTTTTCAAGCACCATGAGATCCTTATCAAGTAGGATAACATCAGCTGTTTCTTTGGCAATATCTACTGCTGTATCAACAGAAATCCCCACATCTGCAACTTTCATAGAAGGAGCATCATTGATTCCATCTCCCATATAGCCGACAGCATGACCATTAGCCTTAAATTGCAAAATAATCCTTGCTTTTTGGTCAGGAGAAAGTTTGGCAAAGACTGTTACCTCCTCTACGGCTTGGGCCAATTCTTGATCACTCATCTGATCAATTTCAGACCCTAACAGCATCTGATTGATATCCAGACCAACCTTTTCACAGACTGCTTGAGTAACTTTTTCGTTGTCTCCCGTCAAAATCTTTGTTTGAACCCCATGTTCTAACAGAGCCTTAATTGCTGGTGCTGCAGATGGTTTAGGAGGATCTAGGAAGGCTAAATAACCAGTTAGAATCATATCCCCTTCGTCATCAACTGTATAGGCATGACCTTCCCTCAAACCTGACTTATAGGCCACTCCCAAGACACGCAAACCTTGTTGATTTAGTTGTCGGACTTCCGCTAAAATTTCCTCTCTAATAGCATCTGTCAAGGGAGTAATCACCCCATGGTATTCCGCGTGACTGGAAATCGTCAACATTTCCTCTAGGGCACCCTTGGTTACCAAACTAACCACTTCGTTCTCATCCTTGACGATGACACTCATCCGTCTGCGTTCAAAATCAAAGGGCAATTCATCTATTTTTTGAAATGTTTGATCTAGATTTTGCAAGAGGGCGTGTTCTTTGGCTTCCTTTTCAGTCCGTTTGATGATGGCTCTGTCCATCAAATTTTTCAGGCCCGTTTGAAAATAAGAATTGAGATAAGCTCGTCTCAAGACGGTCAAATCCAAGCGTCCGTGGATGTCCAAGGGATATTCTAGGACAATTTCGTCTTGGGTTAGAGTTCCTGTCTTATCTGTACACAAAATATCAATCGCCCCTAAGTCCTGTATGGCATTGAGTTTCTTGATAACCACTTTTTCCTTAGCCATGATAATAGAACCTTTTGCTAGGCTAGCGGTAATAATCATAGGAAGCATCTCAGGTGTCAATCCAACACCAACACTCAAAGCAAATACGCCAGCTTCCAGCCAGTCGCCATCTGTTAAGCCATTGGACAGGAAAACGATGGGCACCATGATCAACATCAAGCGAATCAAGAGCCAAGAGATACTGTTCATCTCTCGTTCAAATGAAGTGGGCTCATCATAGGTGTTCAGAGTCTGCTCAATGGCTCCCATCATGGTAGCATCACCAACCGCCAAAACCACAGCCTTGGCACTACCAGACAAGACATTAGTTCCCATAAAAGCCAAGGATTCGGCTTCTAGCAGACTATCAGGTTGTTGAACTGTTGCCTTAGTCAAGGCCAATTTTTCAACAGAATCACTTTCGCCTGTCAAGCCAGACTGTTGTACAAAGAAATCGCGCGACTCAAATAAAAGAAGATCTGCTGGAATCATGTCTCCAGCGCTTAATTTAACCACGTCACCTACTACCAAATCATCGATAGGTACTTCTTGAATTTCTCCTTGACGAATGACAGTCGCTGTGTTGACAATCATTTTTGAAAGATTGGTGGCTGCCTTATCACTGCGGAGTTCTTGGACAAAGCGTATGCCACCAGAAATGAGGACTAGGACAACGATGATAATGGAAGTCGTCGGATCTTCTTGACCTGGTTTTGCCAACCAGACATTGGTCACTAAGGAAATCACGGCGATAACCAGCAAGATGATTGTAAAAGGATTGATAATCGATTCGTAAATCTTTTTCAAAATCGAATCTTCTTGGCCTTTGGTAATCACATTTTCGCCATAGAGGTCACGATTTTTTTCGACTTGTTCCTCTATCAAACCGTTTAAACTGGTATGATAAAAAGTTAGACTCTCGTCTAAAGGGACTTGAATAGCTGTTGCTAATCTTTCTTTTGTTGTTTTCATTGGTTTCTCCTATCTGTATGAATGATGTGTTTCATACACAGAGACCAATCACTTTATAAGGGCAGAACGACACAAATCAGCGATTGGCTGTGTATGTGCGGTTCCGGATGGTCGTCAATTTGCATCGTCTGTCTCCTTTCTTTTTTTAAACAGTAGAAAATCCCACCATAAAATGGCAGGATTAAAAAACTAATTATCTGTTTTTCGTTCAAGCTTTAACTCCATAGGGCAATGTAATGAGCTTAGTCTTGGCCTTCGCGACCAGGACTGTTGACCAACGAGTAGTGTCTCCACTGCTTTGCGGTAGTCATCCGTATCCCTATGGTAGCCTCACCTACCGTTTTCGTCTTTCAGTATAAACCTTTAAAATTTAAAAGTCAATCATTTGAGTTGTTTGAGTCTTAAATAACTATCAACTCTTTTGGAGCTAGGGTCAACAATTCACAACCTGTCTCTGTAATCAGAATATCATCCTCGATACGAACACCATATTTGCCTTCGATATAGATACCTGGTTCATCGGTCAAGGCCATACCTGCCTTAATCGTTTCAGTAGATGTTTGGCTAAAGTAAGGTTCTTCGTGGATATCAAGTCCAATACCGTGTCCGATACCGTGGGTAAAGTAGTCGCCATAACCTGCCTCAATGATAATATCACGAGGAATTTTGTCAAAGTCTCGGAAACCTAATCCTTCCTTGGCTTGATCAATCAAGGCTTGGTTGGCTTTGAGAACTGTATTGTAAATCTCTGCCTGCTCATCGCTAACATGCCCCAAGTAGATCGTCCGGGTCATATCGCTGACATAGTGGTCATAAAGGCAACCGAAATCCATAGTAATGGCTTCTCCCAACTCCACTGGTTTGTGCATAGGATGAGCATGGGGTTTAGAAGAGTTGATACCGCTGGCTAGGATAGTGTCAAAAGACAAGCCAGATGCTCCCAACTCCCGCATGCGGAAGTCAAGGAAGTTGGCAATTTCAATCTCTGTCTTTCCTGGCTTGATAAAGTCAAGCGCATCGCGGAAAGCTTGGTCTGAGATAGAACAAGCCTTGCGAATCGCTGCAATCTCCGACTCATCCTTAATCATTCGAAGGCCCTCAACAAACTGTGTCTGTGGAACTAGTTCCAAACCTTCAAAGGCCGTCTGCATACGGTGATAATAAGACACTGAAATCTCATCTTCAAAACCAATACGAGACAAGCCCATATCCTTAACAATCCCTGCAATGACAGCCAATTCATCGCGGTCAGCCACAATCTCAAAATCACTGGTTTCTTGCTTGGCTGCGATAATATAGCGAGAGTCTGTCACCAAGACCTGACGATCGCGGCTGATGAAGACTGTTCCATTCGAACCCCAAAAACCAGTCAAATAATAGACGTTTTTAAGGTTATTAATAATGATGCCATCTAGTTCTTTTTCTTGCATTTTAGCTAGAAATGCTTGTACACGTTTATTCATGATGTAACTTTCCTTTCAAATACTGTCCTGTGTAGCTGGCTTGGTTGGCAGCTACTTCTTCTGGAGTTCCTGTTGCGATGATGGTTCCACCACCGACACCGCCCTCAGGTCCCAAGTCAATAATATGGTCTGCTGTCTTAATAACATCTAGATTGTGCTCGATAACAAGGACTGTATTGCCATCGTCGACAAAGCGAGCCAATACCTTGAGCAAGCGAGCGATATCCTCAGTATGAAGGCCTGTCGTTGGCTCATCTAAAATGTAGAAAGATTTTCCTGTCGAGCGTTTGTGGAGTTCACTAGCCAGTTTCATACGCTGGGCTTCTCCCCCAGAAAGGGTGGTAGCTGGTTGCCCTAGCGTTACATAGCCTAGACCTACATCCTTGATGGTCTGAAGTTTGCGTTGAATCTTGGGAATGTGTTGGAAGAACTCCACCGCATCATTGACGGTCATGTCCAAGACCTGCGAGATATTCTTTTCCTTATAGTGAACTTCTAGGGTTTCACTGTTGTAGCGGGTTCCGTGGCAGACTTCACAAGCCACATAAACATCTGGCAAGAAGTGCATCTCAATCTTAATAATCCCGTCACCTGAGCAGGCTTCACAGCGACCACCCTTGACATTGAAACTGAAACGGCCTTTCTTGTAACCTCGAATCTTGGCTTCATTTGTCTGAGCAAAAAGGTCACGTATATCGTCAAAAACCCCTGTATAGGTAGCTGGGTTAGATCTCGGCGTTCGTCCGATAGGACTCTGGTCAATATCAATCAAGCGGTCTACATGCTCAATTCCTGTAATGGTTTTGAATTTACCTGGTTTGTCTGAGTTGCGGTTGAGCTTTTGGGCAATGGCTTTTTTGAGAATGCTGTTGATTAAGGTCGATTTTCCTGAGCCGGATACCCCCGTAACCGCGATGAATTTTCCTAGTGGAAAGCGAGCCGTGACATTTTGCAAGTTATTCTCACACGCTCCTGTCACTTCAATAAAACGACCATTTCCAGCACGTCGCTCGTCTGGTACTGGGATGGCACGTTTGCCTGATAAATACTGGCCTGTAATAGACTTACTGTTGCGAGCTACCTGCTTGGGCGTACCTGCAGCGACGATTTCCCCACCAAAAACACCAGCACCAGGTCCAACATCAATCAGATAATCCGCTTCGCGCATGGTATCTTCATCATGTTCCACCACGATGAGAGTATTGCCCAAGTCACGCATCTTTTTCAGACTGGCAATCAGACGATCATTGTCCCTCTGGTGGAGTCCGATAGATGGCTCGTCTAGGATATAGAGGACACCTGATAGATTAGATCCAATCTGGGTTGCCAAACGAATACGCTGACTCTCCCCACCTGAAAGGGTACCTGCTGAACGAGACAGGGTCAGATAGTTAAGACCCACGTTATTAAGGAAGGTCAAACGATCCTTGATTTCCTTGAGAATAGGTCGAGCAATGATGGCTTCATTTTCAGACAAGGTCAACTGACTCACCAAGTCCAAGTGGTCTGCGATAGACAGGTCTGAGATTTCTCCGATATGTGGCCCTTGCTCCCCACCCATACGGACAGACAAGGCCTGGTCATTGAGACGGTAACCTTGACAGGTTCCGCAGGTCAGCTCATTCATGTAGAGGCGCATCTGGGTGCGAGTGTAGTCGCTATTGGTTTCATGGTAACGACGTTTGATATTATTGACAACTCCCTCAAAAGGAATATCGATATCGCGCACACCACCAAATTCATTCTCATAGTGGAAATGGAATTCCTTGCCATCTGAACCGTAGAGAATCAAGTTCTTATCTTCTTCTGACAAGTCCTCAAAAGGCTTATCCATATCCACTCCAAAAGCTGTCATAGCCTGCTCTAGCATGTTTGGATAGTAGTTAGATGAGATAGGATTCCAAGGTGCTAGCGCCCCCTCACGTAGCGTTTTGCTGGCATCTGGCACTACTAGGTCGATATCCACCTCCAGCTTGATGCCCAAGCCGTCACATTCACTACAAGAACCAAAAGGTGCATTGAAAGAGAAGAGACGAGGCTCTAACTCTGGAACAGTAAATCCACAAACTGGGCAGGCATAGTGCTCAGAGAAAAGCAACTCAGAGTCGTCCATGGTGTCGATAATGACATAACCTTCTGCGATACGAAGGGCAGCCTCAATGGAATCAAAGAGACGGCTACGAATGCCCTCCTTGATGACAATACGGTCAACTACGACATCAATATTGTGTTGCTTGCTCTTAGACAACTCTGGCACTTCGGTCACATCATAGACTTCCCCATCCACACGGACACGGACATAACCGTCTTTCTGAACCTTCTCAATAACACTCTTATGTTGACCTTTTTTCTTGCGGATGACAGGAGCTAAGATTTGCAGGCGCTGGCGTTCAGGCAACTCTAAAACCTTATCCACGATTTGCTCCACTGAAGAGGCCTTGATAGCTCCATGCCCGTTGATACAGTAAGGCGTCCCCACACGCGCGTAGAGGAGACGCAGATAGTCATTGATTTCAGTCGTTGTTCCCACCGTCGAGCGAGGGTTTTTGCTAGTCGTTTTCTGGTCGATGGAAATAGCTGGGCTCAGACCATCAATAGCATCTACATCAGGCTTCTCCATATTCCCCAAGAATTGACGAGCATAGGCTGACAAACTCTCCACATAGCGACGTTGTCCCTCCGCATAGAGGGTATCAAAGGCCAGACTGGATTTCCCTGAACCTGACAAGCCTGTCACGACAACCAACTTGTCTCGTGGAATCTCCACATCAATATTTTTTAAATTATGGGCACGCGCCCCATGAATGACAATTTTATCTTGCATCTTTGTTCTTTCTAGTCCATTATTGCTTACCATTATACCAAAAAAAGTGAGATTCTATTACCCAAAAGGCTGAATTTGTAGTATAATAGTACGGTGTGAAAAAATCTGAAAAATGAGAAAGGATAAGGGATATGAAACAAGTTTTTCTCTCTACAACAACTGAATTTAAAGAGATCGATACGCTTGAACCGGGTACTTGGATCAATCTCGTCAATCCGACTCAAAATGAATCACTCGAAATCGCTAATGCCTTCGATATTGATATTGCCGACCTTCGAGCACCGCTCGATGCGGAAGAAATGTCTCGTATTACCATTGAAGACGAGTATACCCTGATTATCGTAGACGTGCCGGTCACAGAGGAAAGAAATAACCGCACCTACTACGTAACCATCCCGCTTGGTATTATCATCACCGAGGAAACCATTATCACTACGTGTTTGGAACCACTACCGGTCCTCGATGTCTTTATCAACCGTCGTTTGCGTAATTTCTATACCTTCATGCGTTCGCGTTTTATCTTCCAGATTCTTTATCGCAATGCAGAGCTTTACCTAACAGCCCTTCGTTCGATTGACCGTAAGAGTGAACAAATCGAAAGTCAACTGCATCAATCAACTCGTAATGAAGAATTGATTGAGCTCATGGAATTGGAAAAAACCATCGTCTATTTCAAGGCCTCCCTCAAAACAAATGAGCGCGTGATTAAGAAATTGACCAGCTCAACCAGCAATATCAAGAAATACCTTGAGGACGAAGACCTGCTTGAAGACACCCTGATTGAAACCCAACAGGCCATTGAGATGGCAGATATCTATGGAAACGTCTTGCATTCCATGACAGAGACCTTTGCCTCTATCATTTCCAACAATCAGAACAACATCATGAAAACCTTGGCCCTTGTGACCATCGTTATGTCCATCCCAACCATGGTCTTTTCTGCCTACGGGATGAACTTTAAGGATAATGAAATCCCCCTAAACGGCGAGCCAAATGCCTTCTGGTTAATCGTCTTTATCGCCTTTGCTATGAGTGTCTCGCTCACTCTCTATCTCATCCATAAAAAATGGTTCTAAGAGGAGTTCCTATGTCTCAGATTGATCTACAAAAATTAACCAAGAAAAACCAAGAGTTTGTCCACATCGCTACCCAACAATTCATCAAAGATGGAAAAACAGACGCTGAAATCAAAACTATTTTTGAGGAAATTATTCCCCAAATCCTTGAGGAGCAAGCCAAAGGTACGACTGCTCGTTCCCTCTACGGCGCACCTACCCACTGGGCGCATAGCTTCACTGTCAAGGAACAATATGAAAAAGAGCATCCAAAAGAAAATGATGATCCAAAACTCATGATTATGGACTCAGCTCTTTTCATCACTAGCCTCTTTGCCCTCGTCAGCGCCCTCACAACCTTCTTCTCGGCAGATCAAGCTTTCGGCTATGGATTGATTACCCTCCTCTTAGTTGGACTGGTTGGTGGATTTGCCTTCTACTTGATGTACTACTTTGTTTACCAATACTATGGACCAGATATGGATCGCAGTCAACGTCCACCTTTCTGGAAATCTGTACTGGTTATCCTAGCTTCTATGTTCCTTTGGTTGCTTGTCTTCTTTGCAACAAGCTTCCTACCAGCTAGCCTTAACCCAGTACTTGCTCCATTGCCACTAGCTATTATCGGAGCAGCCCTCCTAGCCCTTCGCTTCTATCTCAAGAAACGCTTGAATATCCGTAGCGCAAGTGCAGGGCCAACACGTTACTAAGAAAAGGAAAGAGCTATGGCATATAGTCAATCTTTAGCTCAGCAGATTCGAAAAATTCTAGCGCTCAAACTTCCTCCCCAAATTTTCGAAGAAGAGCTAGAAGAAAAGAAGCTGTTTGGTGGCCTGGCCTTTATGATTCGTGGTAAAATGGTCCTTACTGTCAGTTCCAGAAAGGATGAACTGGTTATGGTCAGAATTGGCAAGGAAATGGAGAAGCAAGTTCTACCCCGAACAGGAGCTCATACTACATTGATGAGGGGGCGCCTTTATCATGGGTATATAGACTTAGATATAGAAGGCCAAAAAGAATTGCCTTACTGGATTGATTTGGCTCTCTCCTATAATCAAGAGTTGACCAAGTAACTCATATCTAGCGAGATTACTGATTAGAAAACGAAAAGCAACTGCACCAGCGGTTGCTTTTTCACTTGCTTGCCTACAAGCTTCCCTCTACCCTTTTCCCTATAGTTTTCTCCCATCTTTTATGATAAAATAGGCTCAATCAATTTCTAGGAGGAAGAAATATGGTTTCTACTATTGGTGTTGTTAGTTTATCTAGTGGCATTATCGGAGAGGACTTTGTCAAACACGAAGTGGACTTGGGTGTCCAACGTCTCAAGAACCTGGGACTCAATCCTACCTTTTTGCCTCATTCGCTAAAAGGATTAGACTTTATCAAGGACCATCCTGAAGCTCGTGCAGAGGATTTGATTCATGCCTTTTCTGATGATAGCATCGACATGATCCTATGCGCCATCGGTGGAGACGATACCTATCGCTTACTACCTTATCTTTTTGAAAATGACCAACTACAAAAGGTTATCAAACAAAAGATTTTTCTTGGCTTCTCAGATACAACCATGAACCATCTCATGTTGCATAAACTAGGAATCAAGACTTTTTATGGTCAATCCTTCTTAGCAGACATTTGTGAATTAGACAAGGAGATGTTGCCCTATAG